>WBUV01000230.1 GCA_008933525.1 Bacteroidales bacterium
GGCATGGACCGATGAAATTAGTAAAGATCATGGTGGGCAGGAGATGAGGGATTTGCTTGCCGCTATTGATGAGGTAAAAAAAGAACCTTGGGTCGATGAGAGTAAGTTGGGCGCAGTTGGTGCAAGTTATGGTGGATACACTGTGTTTTGGTTGGCAGGTAATCATAATAAACGCTTTAAGGCATTCATTGCGCATTGTGGTGTTTTTCACTCCGAAATGGAGTATTTAACTACCGAGGAAATGTTTTTCGACAATTGGGAAATGGGCGGAGCACCTTGGGAAACAGATAATAAGGTAGCCATGAAAAGTTTCTCACATAGTCCTCATTTGTTCGTGAAAAAATGGGATACTCCAATTCTTGTTATCCATGGAGGCAAGGATTTCCGTATCCCTTATACTCAGGGAATGGCGGCATTCAATACTGCCAGAATGATGGGTATTCCAAGTCGCTTCCTTTTCTTCCCCGATGAGAATCACTGGGTGCTAAAACCCCAAAACGGGATTTTATGGCAGCGAGAATTCAAAGGATGGCTGGATAAGTGGTTGAAATAAAGAGATGCAAACAAGTCAGGAATTTTCCTGGCTTGTTTGTCATTAGTTAGCAGTTGCTTTGTAAATTTTAACTTCAACATTAGAGATTCTTACCCCATGCTTGTTGTTCAGAAACCATAAATAAACAATAACCTTTTCAGTATCTTCTAGCATGAAGTCATAAAAAAGTTTCCTATGAATAGTGCTTCTTTCTTTAATGTTAGCCTTAACAATTTGAAGGTCATAGTTTGTGTAAGAAATTTGCTCATTATTAGCATTGTTGGCTGTGCATACAATGAAACTAATAAAAGGAAAATCCTTGGATTGTGTATTGAATTTTACATCAAAACAAGCCGGTTTTCTTTTCAATTCTTTTGTTGAAAGTTCTGTCAGATTAAAAAACTCACCATACACAATTGTGTCTTTTATTGTTTTTGTAAATACTAATTCCCACTCAACTAGTTTTTTCCTTTGCATTAACGTTACTGAGGTTTCCTTTACGTGTATAATTGTATCGTAATCACAAGTGTTATTAACCCAATTATTTGTTATGATGAAATCGGCAATTTTACTTGGAGGAACATCATCCCTTGTACTATTAAGTTTGCCTTCATTGGTGTAATCATAGTAGTCTAATACTTTTCCAAGAAGTCTATTTCCTGATATTGTGGGTTTTGTATTGTTGTTTTGTTGCCAAGTATACACATGTTCGTAAACCGAGTAGGGTACGGTTTGATTTTTCCAATGCTGTATATGCTTGAAATTTAAGAGGTGAAAAAATTGAACAGTTATTATTAGAGTTGGTAATGTAAAAAGATATTTGAGAACCTTTAACTTTATGTTATCTATGGCAAAAAATAGGGCAACCATAAATAATAAATAAATTTGAAGAGCCGCTCTTTCTTGTGGATATTTAACGCCAAGAATGTTGTGCAATAGCATATACCCAATTATTGTTAACCCAAAAAGACTCTGAACGATTAGGTTTGAGTTTTTCAGTTGCTTATAAATAATACACAATGTTAAGGATAGCAGATAGATTGTTGTGAAAATTACAAGAATAATATTGCCGTTGAAGTATGAGCCAGCTATTTCTGCAGAAAGTTTTATAAAAACAGCATCTATTAATCCGCCATCTGAACCAAAGTATAGACTACCTGCATTTTTAAGTTTGAATGAATAAATTATACCAAAAATCAATAGTGGAGAAAAAAATAAGTATGGTTTGCTTAAGTATAAGAATGATTGTTTTAATGAAATGCTGTTTTTGTTAATGTGAATAATTATAACTAAACCCCATACAATTATAACAGGAACTATAAATGAAAGGTTCGACCATAGCGCTATGGTTGAAAAAAACAGTGTGAAATAGATGTTTTTTTTGTTATTTGAATAGTTGTAATTGATTAAATGATATAGTGTGGCAGCAAGGAATGCTATAGAAAGTCCATAACCTCGAGATAAAATAAAGAAATCCGTTAAATAGGTTGTAGTTACTACGACAAGGAACAGTGCGAAATTAATAGTTTTTGACTCAAAAAACTTTTTGAATTTCCAAAGGTATATCATTAAAACAACTATGCTAAGAGCACTGGCAAGACGGATAAAGAAAAAGTGTTCACCAAATGTTTTTGTAAAAACATAGGAGAGAAACGAATTAATAAGATGATTGTTTGCATCAGTTCTAGCAAAAAAGGGGATGAAATCCCCTTTCTGAATATAGGTGAAAAATGTGATTATCTCATCAAAATAAGGAGGGACAAATATTGCCCTGACTATAATGTAAAAAAAGACAGAACTACCTACAAGTAAATAGAGTATTTCTGTCTTTTTCATTGGTATATAAATGTTTATTGAACTCTGTAATTGATCTTGTAGTCATCAACTAAATAATCGCCTCTTTTTTTATTCCAAAGACTCGTTTTTATAGATAATCCTTCAGTACTATCAACTTCAGGGATGATGATTTTGAATCTAATATTGTTCCATTCTTCTGGGTTACTGTTAATGGGGATTTCAATATCAAATGATTTAGAAATAATTTTTTTGGAATTTTTGAAGACTTCAAATTTGTATTTTAGTTTTTCGTCGGAAGTTTTTAGGAATAATTTCATTTCGACCTGTAGTTCAAATGGGGAATAAAAGGAGATGCTGTCCAGTTTAAAATCATTGGTTAAGAAGTATTCGCGTGAGTGCTTAATTCTTAGGTATTTGTTTGGATGTATTTTTGACGATCCAATGTAGTCCAATTCTGGCTCGTAAACTGTTTTATCGAAGTCGTAGCTGTAAATAGTATTAAATACTTTTCCTTCGCCATTTATAATGCTCAGGTTCTTGCCTACAATGGCGCTGTCTTTTTCAATCTTTCTAAAGACGGCTACTTTGTATGGTCTTTGAAAAACGGTGGTAGGAGTTACAGGATCGATAACTCTTAGTAGTTCTAACTCGTCATTGGTAACCATTTTGCTGAAATTTATACCAGCAATAGGCGAAAAATGCTCATCGTACACTAATATATCGCCATTAGTTAATCCCTCGGCTGGATTTACTGAGTTTGTGAACGAAGATTGGCTCTTTTGATTGTCGAATGGATTGATGTCATGAAAGTAGAAGAATATTGGGTCGGTATAGTATATTTTTGCTGAATCTAACTTTTCCTGCTTAATCCATTCTGATGTCGATTTTATTGTTTTTGATGCTGTATCAAGAGCAATAGGATAATTCTGAAGCACAAAAGGAATGTGCGTTACGGATGCAACCCCAATTATTAATGCTAAAACTCGAATCCATTCAATTTTAAAAATAATCAGAAACATTTTGGCAAATAGGTATAGCCCTCGGGTAGCCATAACTGCCATGAATGGTACTATTGCAGCCATGTATCGGCTTAGGCCTAAAGAACTTCCTACACCCGACCACCACGATATTGAATGCGCAATAAAGTAAGTAAGGAAAGGCATTACTACTAGCAAGAATTCCTTTGAGTATTCCTTTTTCTCTCTAAAGTAAAGTGTTAAACCAGCAACAAGACCCGTTACAAAGAATATTTCGTTAGGTATTCCAAAGAAACCTGGACTACGCTTGGCGAACTGGAGTAGACTGCCTTTTCCATAAATATCGGTTGCCCCGGTATACGGCATTTCGGTAATTAGCCAAAAAATGCCTTTACCACTAATAAATCCAACTAAGCTGTAAAATACAAAACCAGTAAGCATGAACGTAAGCTCGCGATAGTGCTTTTTATGAATAAGAAAGTAACCATAAATTGGAAGTAATACTATTCCTTCGGTTCTTATTAATGGAAGGAACGATACTACAATAGCACCCCATACGTATTTCCCCTTAATTAAAAGGTACGATGTAAGAATTGCTGTAAATGCAAAAAGTATTTCGGTTAATCCAGAAAAAAGATTAATCATGAAAACAGGAGTAAAACAGCAAATTACGATTGCCAGTAAAGGACTTTTCATCTTTAATTCCTTGGCAACTAAATAAGCAATATACCCCGATGCTATTCCAATTAAAACATTGAAAAGTTGAAAACTTTTAAAACCCAACAAAGCAAATGGAGCGCTTAGTAAAGTGAATACTGGTTTTGCCCAATGATCGAGAAAGAATTCGGGCTTGCTAAATGCCCAACGGGCAAACCTGTAATGGGTTAAACTATCTGCACCACCAGAGTAGCCTTCGGAGAATACTAAAATAGCTATAAAAACGATTAGAATTAATCCTAAAATGGTGTATAGCAGTCGTCGTTCTGTGAAAAAATCCTCGATGCTCTTAATTAGATTAGAAAAGTTCATGGCTATATCAGTATTGTTAGTCGATTCTTAAATATTTCTCCTTTACAAATTTAAAGTCCCAGTCGTTTGCTCCAAAATAGCATTTATCGAAATTACGAACAAATACTAAATTGAAAAAGCAAAATATTATAGAAACGGCAATTATAGTAATAATTTTCCACCTAGAGCGAAGTTCCAATAAAATATAGGCAAAGGCAAGCGAGAATATTGAAGCATACTCTACAAAATTCCTTGAGCCATAGCTGCACCCAAAGTTCCACATGTGCCACGATGAGCATAGGTAAGAGTTGATAATAAATAATGCCAACGAAATTATTGCGTATCGCCTGTGTTTACTGAAAAGCAACCATATTGTTGAGCCTAACAGCACAAACCAAATTGGATTGTAAATAAACAGCCCATTGTTTGTGGAGAAGTAGAACTTTATCAGACTTGGATTGAGCAGATTCGTAAATGTTTCGTTTTGGTAAGCGTAGTGAAACCAATTTCCATACGCATACTTATAGTAGTATAGTTGAGGAAATACCAAAGCCACAACAATAATAATTCCTATAAGTAAATTTTTAGGTGAGATTAGTTTTGCGAAGTTTCTGAAATTATTGTCGATAAAGAATGATAGAACAAAAATTAAATTGACAGGTCTTGTAATTGCTATTATTCCTACTACTATGAAAAGGAAAGTTGAGTAGATTGAGGTTTGTTTTTCGGAAAATCTATTGGAAACGTAAAGGAACGCGGTGAACAAAAAAAATGAATACGCATGGGTGTATCCTGGGTTTGCAGCAAAATAGTAAATAACGTTAGTGGCAAAAACTGTGAAAAGTAATGATGTTAAAGCTATTAGTCCATTTGTTCTCTTTTTTATGAGTTTGTATAGCAAGATAAGCGAAAGGATGTAATAAATAATTGCAGAGATTATGGTTGTATGCTCATACAGGCCGTTAAAGCCATCGCCTTTAATTCCTGCTATTCTGTAGCCTGCATGTATTAATGTATATATTGGTGCTTGCAAAAGTGCAATGCCATAAAAGTATTTAGTGATAATTCTGTTATCCTCAATTCTGAAACCACACCCAACCTCCTCAACTTCGCCTTTTGCATTTATTCTGTTTTCGAATTTCTTTTCAAATTCCGTTACGTTAAATTGGTAAATAAATGTTGATGGTAAATACACAAAATACCCACTCGCATCACCAAAAACATTCCTTTTCCAGTAAATTTCCTGATTGCGCTTTTGTAGATAAATGAACCAGTAAATGGAACCTATGACTATTAGTCCCAATACTACTAGTTGGAGAATGGTATTATTGTTTAGTGTATTTCTTTTTATGCTTTGGAATATCAT
>WBUV01000231.1 GCA_008933525.1 Bacteroidales bacterium
CAAATGTTCAGGCCAGTTACCGATAAGTCGGACTCATTGGGCATCTATTATGGATTTACCTCAACGGGACCCTGGAAATTTATTAAAAACTATACCTTACCAACACCTGATGGTTTATGGGTAAAAGCAACGACAACAACAGGGCGAGGAGTTGCTGAGTACGCTTATATGCTCAATAGGCTCTTAAGCAATGTTAATGATTCAAAAAATGTGGAGTTCTTTCTGATTCTCCAAGATAAGGACAAACAGCTCTCTTTTATTGGATTAAACAACCCCGATTGGAAAAACAAAGTTATTGTTGAAGAGGGCTTCTCATCCATTATTAAAGAAAATGGAAAAACCTACTCAATTACTGCCACTAATGAGTTTAAGTCAGTATCGAGCAATACTATATGTTACAGTTTTGTAGTAACCGATATTAGTACAATTAAAAAGTCGCATAGCAGTTTTCTTGCCTTGCTGATTACTTTGGGAGTAATTATTTTATCGCTGGTTATTACTCTAATAGTACTATTTGTAAAAAAACATAACGCATCAGCTAAAACTGAAGTTTTTGTTGAAAGCCATAAAGGTGAAAGTTTAGGAGACTATTTAGGCAATCATGAGATCAATCAGATATTTAATGCCACAAAGAATGGAGTGCGAATAATCAACTCCAATTTTGATATTGTTGCTGTAAATAAATCGTTCTGTAAAATTTCAGGTTTGGAAAACGAACAGGTTGTAGGTGAAAAATGCTACACGGTTTTTCATGGCATATACTGCCACACAGCCAACTGCCCATTAGAACGACTAAAGAATGGAGATGCAGGCGTTGAGTCCAATGAGTTTCGATTTAAAAAAGACGGGAAACGCGTACGGTGCATATACACTGCTACTCCCTTGTTAAACTCCGACAATAAAATTATTGGAATTGTTGAGGATTTCAAGGATATATCGGAAAAACATGCCGTGGAGGAAACGCTCAAACAAACCGAAAAGCAATTTGAGGTTTTTATGGACAATTTACCTATAGGGGTGTTTATTGAAGATGGAATTACCCATGAGGTTGTATACCAAAATACATACTTACAAAATATAACAGGTGGGCGAAGCATAAAAACCTTCCTCCCTGCGGAATCGGCTGAAAAACTTTCAAAGTCATACCTTGAAAGCGAAGAAGAAAATCAACTACTCGACATTAGCGGAAACTGGAAATACTTTAACACCCATAAATTTAAATTCCTAGGTGTAAACAACCAACTTAAGATTGGTGGAGTAATGATTGACATTACAAAGAAAAAAGAGGCCGAACATTACCGCGATGTCCTTTCTAAAGCAATTGAGAACTCTCCCGTAAGCGTGGCGATACTTTCGTCCGATACCGAAATAGAATTTATTAATCCATCTTTTGCCGCTCTTACTGGATTTACAATTGAAGAAATTTATAGCAAGGAGATTCTTAACCTCAACATTGAATACAATTCAGGCAACAATCTTGCAAAGGCCGTAGAATGCATTAAGAATGGTCAAATTTGGCAAGGTGAAATACACCTCAAAAATAAGGAATTGGATCATTTTTGGGTAAGCGCATCGTTTACTCCTATTAAAAATGAGAATGGCACAGTGCAGCATACTGTAACCATTATGGAGAATATTACCAAGCGAAAAGAGTACGAGAAGGAAATTCTTTACGCAAAATCGAAGGCCGAAGAGTCGGATAAGCTAAAATCCGCATTCCTATCGAACCTCTCCCATGAAATTAGAACCCCGTTAAATGCTATTATTGGTTTTTCGTCGTTGCTATCCGATAACGATTTGAGCTTTGGAGAACGCCGGAATATCTCCGAAATAATATATAGGAACTCAAACGACTTACTTAGACTA
The DNA here is from genome assembly GCA_008933525.1 of Bacteroidales bacterium. Lineage (GTDB taxonomy): Bacteria > Bacteroidota > Bacteroidia > Bacteroidales > Tenuifilaceae > SB25. The sequence continues at coordinate 1,867 of WBUV01000231.1, forward strand.
ATCGAAAACTTAATCGAGATTTCGGAGATTGAAACTGGTCAGCTGTTAATTAAAAAGAAGGAGTTCTCGGTTAACGCAATGATGTCGGATTTGTACCGTCAGTTAATCGAAGAAGATAAAAAAGCCTCCAATGTGAAGTTGAGCTTACGGAAAGAGGTTCGTGGCGACGATTTGGTGATTCTTAGTGACCAAACACGCCTTCAGCAGGTACTTTTCCAACTGCTAACGAACTCGTGCAAGTTTACCGAGAATGGGTTTATTGAGTTTGGTTACAGCCTAAAGGATGAAAATACCCTTATGTTCTATGTGGTTGATAGCGGAATTGGGATAGAGCCCGAAAAGCAATCGTTAATCTTCAATCCATTCCGCCAAGTAGACGACACCAGCACACGGAGATATGGAGGAATGGGTCTTGGTTTAGCCATTTCGAAGCACATTGTGGAGAAACTGGGCGGCAAAATTTGGATTAACAGTACACCAAAATCGGGAACTAGTGTTTATTTCACAATCCCATTCATACCGGTAAACTCAAAGTTTGAGATCGATAATCAGAGCATTCACAAGCAATCGTTTAAATGGTCGAACAAAACCATACTGGTTGCCGACGATATTGATGCAAACTACATCTACCTTAAAGCAGCGCTAAAAAAGACCGATGCCAATGTAATTTGGGCAAAGAATGGAGCGGAGGCAGTTGACTTTGTAAAACAGGGCTCAAATATCAATATTATTCTAATGGATATAGTTATGCCCGAACTTGATGGGTTCGAGGCAACAAAACTAATCAAACATATCAACAATCAAATCCCAATAATTGGACAAACAGCTTATCCAAGTCAGAAAAACTTTGCCCACGCTAAAGAAATTGGATTCGATTCCATGCTCGAAAAACCAATTAAGGTTAATCGGATGCTTATGGAGCTCGACAAGTATTTGAGTAATTAGAGTATGCTATTAGGGTTGATTAAGGGCAAACCGTTTCTTGCCTGTATATCTTATATCATCAACTTAAATAGGTTATTTATGAAACGGAATTACTTTCTACTAATACTGCTGCTTATAATCGGAAATTCGTGCAGCAAAGAATCTTCAAATACAGAAACTCCAAAGGGAATCCTATACATAATTGGAGGAGGGAAACGACCCGCTACAATGGTTGATGAAATTATTGATATCTCTGGGTTGAAAAACGGAGGTTACTTGATTGTTCTTCCTATGGCTAGCGAAGAGCCCGATTCAGCATCGTATTACTCAACAAAGCAGTTTAAGGATAAAGGCATTGAAAATGCTTTCGCAATTAATTTTTCCATGCAAGATACAGTCTCATCTGAAAAGTTAGACTCTATTCGCAATGCCAAATTAATATACATTTCAGGAGGCGATCAGAATAAGTTTATGGCCGTGGTTAAAAACAACCCCATACATAAAGCAATTGTTGATGCTTACTATGCCGGAGCAGTTATTGTAGGAACAAGCGCAGGAGCAGCAGTAATGAGTAAGAAGATGATCACTGGAAATCAACTAAAAAACACATCCGATAAGGGTTACTCCACAATTCACTCGGATAATATCGAAATAAATGAAGGTTTGGGTTTGCTGTCGTCGGCAATAATTGATCAGCACTTTATAAAGCGAGAACGATTAAATAGATTGATTACAGTAGCTCTCGAGAATCCAACGAATCTTTGTATCGGAATAGATGAGTCTACCGCGATAATGATAAAGGGCGATTCAGCAAAGGTTTGTGGAATAAGTCAAGTTATCCTAATTGATGCATCGCAAGCCACCATAAGTAAAACAGACTCGATAATAAATGGTACAAATGTGAGGCTAGATATTTTAATTCCTGGCCAGAAATTCAGAATTAAATAGATTTTCCGATTGATAGGCTAATTGATTGTTCAATTTCATCGATATTGAATGGTTTGCTGAAATAATGGTTAATTAGCTTATCCTTCAATGCCTGTGCAATTTCAGGAGTAATGTCGTATCCTGTAAGTATGTAAAAAATAATGTTGGGATAACTCTTTTTGGCTTGTGAAATAAACTCAATCCCATTCATGCCAGGCATTTTCATATCGCTAATAACAACAAGAATTTTAGGATTCTGCGATAACTTCTCCAACCCCTCCTCACCCGAGAGAGCGGTAATTACGTTATACTTCTTCTTAAAGTTGATATTGAAAAGCATAAGATTCATAGGCTCATCATCAACATATAGGACTGACACTAACTCTTCCATGGCATTAGCTGTTAATTGGTAATATTACACTTACTGAGGTTCCTTTCCCAACCTCTGATTCGAACTCAATTGTTCCATTATGCTCTGCAATAATATTATAAGTAATAGATAATCCTAAACCGGTACCCTTACCTGGTTCCTTGGTGGTGAAAAATGGATCGGTAATCCGGGTTAAATTCTCCTTACTAATTCCGCATCCGGTATCGGTTACTGCAACTCTTACCGTATTTCCATTGTGCGATGTTTTTATTGTTATTGTTCCACTATGCTCAATGGCATGAACTGCATTTGCAATTATATTCAGGAATGCTTGATGTATTTGACCTTCGTTACAGGTAATCTCCAATGGGCTATTGTAGAATTCTTTAACTATACTTATTCTATTCTTTGTTTGGCTGTTCAACATTACCAAGCAGCTCTCAATTATTGAATTAACATTACAAAGAGTTCTAGGAAAATCCTCCTTCCGGCTATATCTATTTAAACTTTGAACAATATCAGCAGATCGGCGAATACCCTCCTGAACAGCAATTACTAGAGGCTCTGTGTTATCAACATGTTCGGGAAGTTCATCGTGAATATATGTTTTTAAGGCACTAATACCTCCTTGAATAAAGTTTAAAGGGTTGTTTATTTCGTGGGCGATACCCGCAGCCAAAACTCCCAACGAGGCCATTTTCTCAGAATGAATAAGCTTTCTTTGGGCATCGCGAAGATTTTCGAGAGCAGTTTCCAACTCCTCGGTTCGCTCCTTAACAAGAATTTCCAGACTGTTTCTATGTCTCTCCAGCTCTTTTTCGATTTGCTTCTTCTCGGTAATATCGCGAGTGATAGTCTGAAGGAATACTTCATTGTTTAGTGTTAGCTTTGATATTATTCCGCTAAACCAATGAATTTGCCCATTATTATCAATAAACCTATTTTCAATAATACCAGTTCGGGTTCTATTGCTATTAAGGAGCGCTTGTATTTCGTTTCGAACAAGAGGATTATCTTCCGGATGAATTCGAGCCTTTCTGTTGGGATTATTATAGTCTTCGGGTTTAATACCGGTCAATCTCTCAAAAGCTTCGTTGGCAAAAATTACGTTACCATTTGTATCAGAAATCATTATTACATCAGGAAAAGCCTCGATTATTGTTCTATAACGTTCTTCGCTCTCCTGTAGTTCTTTCTGAGCTTTCTTTGACTCGGTAATATCAATGGAGATTCCCCTCATACCAACCGGTCTACCATTTTCCATAATAGGACTCGTAAATATCTGAACAGGATAGGTTGATCCATCCTTACGAAGCGCGGTATACTCTTCGCCTACACTTTTCTCATCGCGATACCTATGTCGAATATTCTCAAGTGCTCGTTCTCTATCCTCCGGCACAATAAGTGAGAGCATGTTTATACCTGCCTTAAAATCCTCATAATCGTAACCTAAATACTGAAATCCATTGTTGTTGGTGTAGGTAATTTGCCCGTTAATAACGGCCTCCCAAATTGTTTGAGGGAGTAGGTTGGCCATATCGCGGAATTTCTTTTCGCTCTTAGCTATCTCCTCCTG
>WBUV01000232.1 GCA_008933525.1 Bacteroidales bacterium
GTCTAACTCTTAGAATTAACAAATAATACATTAAATATTCCCAACTATGAACCTACTAGAAGCACACGGTATTGAAAAACGCTATTCGGGCCACCTTGCGCTCGACGATGTTAGCATTATGGTTCCTAAAGGCACCATTTATGGACTGTTAGGACCAAATGGTGCAGGAAAAACAACCCTTATTAGAATTATCAACCAAATAACAGGCCCCGATAAAGGCGAGGTGCTGTTCAATGGCCGAAAGCTTGAAGCCAACGATATCTACAAAATTGGATACCTTCCCGAGGAACGAGGATTATATAAAAAAATGAAGGTTGGAGAGCAAGCCCTTTTCTTATCTCAACTTAAAGGTCTGAGCCGAAACGATGCAATGAAACGCCTAAAGTATTGGTTCGAGAAATTTGAGATTCAAAGCTGGTGGGATAAGAAAATCGAAGAACTATCGAAAGGTATGGCACAAAAGGTGCAGTTTATGGTTACTATTATTCACGAGCCTGAACTTCTTATATTTGATGAGCCATTCAGCGGTTTCGATCCAATTAACACTCAACTTATAAAGGATGAAATCCTTGAACTAAAGAAGAAGGGAACTACAATTATCTTTTCAACTCACAACATGTCTACTGTAGAGGATTTATGCGACCATATCACCCTTATCAACAAATCAAAAAATATCCTTAGCGGACAAGTTGATAATGTTAGAATGAACTACGGCAGCAATATCTTCGAGGTTGGCTACCGTGGTAGCTACGATGCCATTGTAAACAATCTGGGAGGAATGTTCGAGATTATCAACAACAACATCGAAAACGCTGTACCTAAACTACAGGTTAAAGTAGCAAACCCCGCTGAAAGCAACAAGTTGCTTCAAAGCATTATTCCTCACGCCGAAGTCGTATCGTTCAACCCAGTTGTGCCAAGCATGCACGATATCTTTATAAAAGTGGTAAGCGAGTACAACAAAACTCACGGTTTATCAAACAACTAATTCATCAACCTAAAAAATAAGAGTAATGAAACAGATATATCTTATACTCCAACGCGAGTTTATGACAAGGGTTAGAAAAAAGTCGTTTATCATACTAACTCTGCTTACTCCAATTTTCTTTGCAGCAATGATGGTTCTTCCATCGTACCTTGCAACAATGGAAGATACCGATGTAAAAAGCATTGCAATAATTGACAATACTGGCAATTTTGCTGATGCTGTTCCTCAAACCGAGTATTTAAAGTTCAGCTATATCAGCGACACTCCTGTCGATAAATTAAAAAACACCTTGGAGGAATCGGGATATTACGCCCTACTTGCAATTGACAGCACATCCGAAAAAATCACACCAAAACTTACAATTTACTCACAAAAACAGCCTTCAATCGATGTGATATCGCATATTGAGAATTCACTTGAGAAGGAAATAGAAACCCGCAAGTTAAAGTCATACAACATCGAGAATCTCGATAAAATTTTAGATGATGTAAAAACCGAAGTAAATCTTCGCACAGTGAAGGTTACAAAAGATGGCGAAGAAAAGGAAAGCAACACCCTAATTACCATGGGAATTGCATACATCCTTAGCTTCCTGATGTACATGATGGTTCTATTGATGGGTAACCAAATTATGCAGGGTGTTATTGAGGAAAAAAACAACCGTGTTATCGAGGTTATTATTTCGTCAATAAAGCCAATAAACTTGATGCTGGGCAAGATTTTCGGTTTGGCATCAGTTAGCTTGTTACAAATCTTTATTTGGGTAATTCTAACATTTGGTTTAGCAACCGTTGGGCTAAGTTTTGTTACCGAGAAAGGGCAAAAAGCAAGCATCGAGCAAGTTAAGACAGCACAGGATATGATGGGACAACAAGGTGTTGATATGGCCACAATCCCTACCGATATTGAACCCAGCGAGGGCGAAAGTTTTATAACTGCACTTAAAAATCAAAACTTTGTACTGATAATTGGCGGTTTTATTTTCTACTTTCTTGTTGGATTTTTGCTATACGCTGCATTATACGCAGCGGTTGGTTCGGCTGTCGAGAACATTACCGATACACAGCAACTGGTTTTACCAATAACCCTTCCGCTTATTCTTGCACTATTTGTAATGATTAGTGGAATTAAATCGCCCGATAGCCCACTGGTTTTCTGGTTCTCAATGATTCCATTCACATCACCAGTAGTTATGCTTACCCGCTTACCTTTTGGAGTACCTGGCTGGCAACTAGCGCTATCTGCATCACTCCTAGTTATAACCTTTATAATTGTAACAATTTTTGCAGCTAAAATTTACCGTGTAGGTATTTTGATGTATGGCAAAAAGTACACCTGGGCCGAGATGTGGAAATGGATGCGTTATAAAAACTAAAGTAGATTTCCCATAAAATAATTTGAAAAGCGAAGAATCTAGCAATAGATTTTTCGCTTTCTTTATTACAAATTTTCCGAGAATGACTGAATCAAAAGAGAAACTATATAAAGCCGTAGAACATCACTGCGAGGGCGATTCAACAGGTCACGACTGGTGGCATATTTACCGGGTTGTTAAGCTGGCGCTTAGAATTGGGGAGCAAGAAAACGTCAACATCGAACTTGTTGAGATTGCCGCTCTTATGCACGATTTGGACGACTGGAAACTTTCTTCCGATTCTGAAAATTACCCAAATGCTCGGAAACTTCTTAAAGAAAACAACTTCGACCAATCCACAATAGATAGGGTTATAGAGATAGTTGAGCAGGTCTCGTTCAAGGGGGCTGGGGTTGACACAACCCCTAGAAGTATTGAGGCAATGGTTGTACAGGATGCCGACAGGCTCGATGCCATTGGTGCCATTGGTGTTGCCCGTGCATTTGCGTTTGGAGGCTCCAAAGGTCGACCATTGTATGCTCCCGAAGTTGAACCGCAAATGCATCAATCCTTTGAGGAGTACAAGCAATCCAAGGGGCATACAATCAACCATTTCTACGAAAAACTTCTGCTCCTAAAGGATAGGCTCAACACAAATACTGCGAAGGAAATCGCCACCGAGCGGCATAAGTTTATGCAACTGTTCTTGGACCAATTCTACAAGGAGTGGAATATATAATGAATTTGAGGAGTGAAACGAAGTTAGAAGAATGTTGAATTCACATGTTTTTAGAGTTTGCTGAGAAAGTAATTAATTTGTGAATTGTAAAACGTAATGAACATCAGGATACAAAATATAAACGGCATGCAGGCTGGATTGGCAAAACTGCGAGACGGAGAAAGAGTGAATGCTGTAAGTTATAGAATTTCGAAAAAGGGGCTTGCCTACTTTTGCAGAAATTCTTGACTTGCAGCAGGGCGGGTGGAACGGCGAAGCCCTCATGAGCCCGATAGGGTGAATAACCATAGTTTTGCCTAGATTTTTTGCTTACTTTTTCATCATGGAAAAAGTAAGAGAGACAAAGGGAATTCAGGTTCATAGAAAAGCCTTTAACCGAATTTCTGCTTTTAGTTTTTGGTGATATGATTTTTATTTCTTTTTCAACTGCTCCTAACTAATTTATTATAATATCTAATATCTTAAAAATGAATATCGCAATTATCGACCTTGGCACAAACACCTTTAACCTTCTAGTTGCCCAAAATAATGGGAACGGAAAGTATAACATCATTCACGAAAGCAAGCATCCTGTAAAACTTGGCGAAGGCGGATTGACACAGAAAATAATTACCCCTGCGGCATGGCAACGCGGAATAGATGCCATCGATAAGCATATGCAAACAGCCAAAAAGCTATCTGCTGAGAAGTTCTTTGCTTTTGCAACTTCAGCCACTCGCGATGCTTCCAACGGAAAAGAGTTTGTTGATGAAATCTACAACCGATTCGGGCTAAAAATTGAGGTTATTGATGGTTCACGCGAAGCTACCTTAATATATAAAGGAGTTCGACAAGCCATTGAATTGGGTGATGAGTGCAACCTAATCGTCGATATAGGAGGAGGTAGCAACGAAATAATTCTAGCCAACTCAAAGGAGATTTTCTGGCTAAAAAGTTTCGACCTAGGAGTATCGCGCCTAATGCAGCTATTTAACCCTTCCGACCCAATATCGAAAGAGCAAATAATTGCCATTGAAAACCACATTCGAAAGGAACTCACACCTCTATTCGATGCTGTTAAAAAGCATAAACCCACAAGAATGGTTGGGAGTTCTGGCTCCTTCGACTCATTTAGGAATATCCTTGAATTTGCTGGTAAAATAGAGTTGTCCGATAAAACCTGGGCGCAAATACCAATGCAGGAATATGTAAACCTGCACAACCTATTCATCAATTCAATTCGCGAGGAGAGACTTAAAATCAAGGGGCTTGATCCTATTCGTGTGGATTTAATTGTACTTGCGTCAATATTTGTGAATTTTCTTGTGGAGCAGTTCGAAATTAAATCGATGTACCAATCGGAATATGCGCTAAAGGAAGGCTTTTTGAGCGAACTATAGGAAAGCATTCAGTAAATACAATTGCTATAATCCGTTTTTTGGTTAATTTTACCCTTCGAAGGTTATATCTAATTGGTTAACCTTTAACCTTTAATTATTCAGATATGTCCAAAATACTAGTAATCGACGACGAAAAAGCTATCCGCAATACGCTTAAGGAGATATTGGAGTTCGAAAGTCACACTGTAGATTTAGCCGAAGATGGCGCTGCTGGCGTTGAAATGTTTACCAACGGTGGCTACGATATTGTTCTTTGCGATATTAAAATGCCGCAAATGGATGGTATTGAGGTTTTGGATAAGCTTCAGGAACAATCCAACGATACTCCTGTGATTATGATATCGGGTCACGGAAATATTGACACCGCTGTTGAAGCAATCAAAAAAGGAGCTTATGATTTTATTGAGAAGCCGCTCGACCTAAACCGACTACTTATTACAATCCGCAACGCCACCGATAAAACCACGCTAATTCAGGAAACTAAGGTTTTAAAGCGTAAGGTTAACAAGGCATTTGATATTGTTGGGGAATCACCTGCAATTACCAAGGTTAAGGATATGATTGAGCGCGTTGCACCAACCGAGGCGCGCGTTCTAATTACTGGACCTAACGGAACGGGTAAAGAATTGGTATCGCGCTGGTTGCACGAGAAAAGTAGTCGTGCTTCGATGCCTTTCGTGGAGGTAAACTGCGCCGCAATTCCTTCGGAATTAATCGAAAGCGAATTATTTGGTCACGAAAAAGGTGCTTTCACTTCAGCTATCAAGCAGCGTAAAGGAAAATTCGAACAAGCCGATGGTGGCACACTATTTCTCGACGAAATTGGAGATATGAGCCTTAGCGCTCAAGCCAAAGTTTTACGTGCTTTGCAGGAACATAAAATCAGCCGCGTAGGTAGCGATAAGGATATCACAGTGAATGTCCGCGTTATTGCCGCAACAAATAAGAACCTAACCAAGGAGATTGAACTGGGAAATTTCCGTGAAGACTTGTACCACCGACTCAGCGTAATTATTATTCATGTTCCTGCATTGAATGAACGGTTGGAGGATATTCCGCTACTATCGACTCACTTTAACGAACTAATTTGTGGAGAGTACGGAATACAGCCAAAACAAATAACCCCCGATGCCATTGATGAACTGAAAAAACTAAAATGGACCGGTAATATTCGCGAGTTACGCAACGTTATTGAACGT
>WBUV01000233.1 GCA_008933525.1 Bacteroidales bacterium
CCTTAAATCTTTTAGCATGTTGAGAAGCTCGTCGTCGGCAGAACCAGACTTATCCATTGGCATACCAATGGACTCATCATCATCACCCTCTTCGTATTCATGATCGAGGGTGAACATAATATCGTAAGGTTTCTTAAGGTAATCCTGGCCTTTTGGTGTAAGGAATAGCAAGCCGTAGTTGTCGATATCCTTATCAATAAACTTCATAACCAAAGCCTGACGGACTATGGAGTTCCAGTATCGTTGGTTATGCTCAGAGCCTTCGTTGAAGGTGTCGAGTTTATTGTGTTTGTACGATTTAATTGCCGCTGTAACGTTACCAAGTAGAATATTGATAATATGGTCAGCCTTGAATTTTTGATTAACAGCGATAATTGTCTCAAGCACCATTTGGAGTTGCTCTTTACCCTCAAACTGAGTTTTTGGGTGTAAGCAGTTATCGCAGGTATTGCAGTTATCCTCAGTGTACTCCTCTCCAAAATAGTTTAATAGGGATTTACGGCGACAAATGGACGATTCAGCATATGATACAGTTTCTAATAGGAGCTGTTTCCCAATTTCTTGCTCAGAAACAGGTTTGCCTTGCATGAATTTCTCTAGTTTCTGGATATCCTTATAGCTGTAGAAAGTTATACATTGACCCTCGCCACCATCGCGTCCAGCTCTACCTGTTTCTTGGTAATAACCCTCCAAACTCTTTGGAATATCGTAGTGAATTACAAAGCGAACATCTGGCTTGTCTATACCCATACCAAATGCAATGGTTGCAACAATAACATCAACCTCCTCCATAAGGAACTTATCCTGGTTGTCGGAGCGTGTCGATGCATCCATACCGGCATGGTAGGGAAGAGCCTTAATTCCATTTACCTTTAAAATCTCGGCCATCTCTTCTACCTTTTTGCGGCTGAGGCAGTAGATAATTCCCGACTTTCCGGTATTTCCCTTTATGTACTTAATAATTTCTTTAACAGCATTGACTTTTGGTCGAATTTCGTAGTATAGGTTAGATCTGTTGAACGATGATTTGAACACCGTGGAATCCTGCATTCCAAGGTTTTTTTGAATATCGCTTTGTACTTTAGGTGTGGCGGTTGCTGTAAGGGCAATTAGAGGGGCATTCCCAATCTCGTTAATAATGGGTCGAATTCTTCTATACTCTGGTCTGAAATCGTGTCCCCATTCCGAAATACAGTGGGCTTCGTCGATTGCGTAAAACGATATTTTAATTTGCTTAAGAAACTGAATGTTTTCCTCTTTTGTGAGTGATTCAGGGGCTACATAAAGCATTTTGGTTACACCGTTGGTAACATCTTGCTTTACTTTCTGGATTTGAGCTTTGTTAAGCGAAGAGTTAAGGAAATGAGCAACTCCATCCTCTACTACAAAGCTTCGCATGGAGTCAACCTGGTTCTTCATCAAAGCAATCAAAGGGGAGATAACAATGGCTGTTCCATCAAGAATAAGGGCTGGAAGTTGGTAGCATAGAGATTTTCCACCACCTGTAGGCATAAGTACGAATGTGTCGTTTCCATTCAATACATTCCTAATAATAGCCTCCTGGTTTCCTTTAAACGTGGTAAAACCAAAATACTTTCCCAAGTACTCCTTTAAAGAAACTTCTGCTGTATTCACACTCATAGACTCAATTAAACACTTTCAGTTAAATACCTTTTAGCTTTTGTTAATAAGCTCTTACAATAAGAGTTCAAAAAAAACGATACTTTTGCTATATAAAAATACTTGTTTTTTTCCTTAAAGATTCGTTTTTAATGTCTTTTAACAAAGGGGAACAAATTTAATAAAAAACCTGATTCTATGAACACCGATATCAAAAGTATTGCAATACAAACAATAAAGACAGAGGCTGCTGCTATTGAAAAGCTTACAAATTATATTGATGATGATTTTGAAAAAACAGTATCGTTAATATATAACGGAAAAGGAAGGGTAATTGTTTCAGGTATCGGCAAAAGTGCCATTATTGCTAATAAAATTGTAGCAACTTTCAACTCAACAGGAACTCCTGCTATATTTATGCATGCTGCCGATGCTATACATGGGGACTTGGGAATTATTCAACCCGACGACGTTATTATATGCCTATCAAAGAGCGGAAGTACTCCCGAAATAAAAGTTTTGGTGCCTTTAATTAAGAATCTTGGTAATAAGTTCATTGCAATTGTATCGAACACAAACTCCTATTTAGCCCAAATGGCCGATTATGTTCTTAAAGCAACTGTTGATAAGGAGGCCTGTCCGAATAATTTAGCCCCAACATCTAGCACTACAGCTCAGCTTGTAATTGGCGATGCTTTGGCTGTATGCTTACTGAAACTTAGAGGGTTTTCGCCCGACGATTTTGCAAAAGTACATCCTGGTGGGGCATTAGGGAAAAAACTATATATGCGCGTATCGGACATATTCTCTGCTATTAACCCACCAAAAGTAAAACCCGAGGATAAAGTTCACCCAGTTATTCTGGAAATATCTTCTAAAAGACTTGGTGCTGCGGCGGTTGTTGATGAAAACGATACTGTTATTGGAATAATTACCGATGGCGACTTGCGTCGGATGTTGCAGAAAAATCAGACATTCGAAAATTTAACGGCAAGGGAAATCATGTCCGTAAACCCCAAAACAATCGAAAAGGATGAGTTAGCTATACACGCTTTTAATCTTATGGAGCAGTATAAAATAACTCAGCTTCTTGTGTTGAACAAAGGCAAGTACGAGGGTGTTATTCACATTCACGATATTTTAAGAGAGGGTATTGTATAGTTGAATAACCTATGGGATATAGAGGTTTCATTATTGAAGCAATACCTGCTTGTTTAGTTTGAGATAAAAAATTTTATCTCTAAATTTAATATGGCATAAACAATAAAAATCCAGATAATTGGCCAATGAGAAATGTTTTTAAAATATTTGCGGTTTTAGCCTTTGTTTGTGCTGCCAATAATTCATTTGGTCAAATTACAAAAATTAGAGGGAAAGTGGTTGATTCTAGTACGAATGAGCCTATACCCTACGTGAATGTTTCGTTCAAAGGAACCACTGTTGGAACGATTACCTCCGAATCCGGTGATTTTTTTATTGAAACAAGAACCGCTGGCGATTCATTAACGGTTTCCTTTGTTGGGTATGCCCCTAAACAGATTAAAATTAGAAAAGGAGCTTATCAAGAGTTAAAGGTAGAGTTGGATCCTGAATCTATTGAATTAGCAGGTGTTATTGTAAAGCCAGGCGAGAGTCAATCTACCCGTATTATTCGGAATATAATTAAGAATAAGGACAAAAATAACCCATCAAAACTTAGTTACTACTGCAAAAGTTACAACAAAGTTCAGGTAGATTTAAATAATATCGACGATGATGTGAAGAAGCGAAAAGTTTTCAATCAGTTTAAATTTATTTGGAATTATGTCGATACTAATGCTATAACAGGCAAAACTTATCTTCCAATATTTATCACAGAATCGCTTTCCGATTATTACTACCAGTCTAGTCCTAAACTTGAGAAGGAAATTATTCGCGCAACTAAAATCTCGGGGGTTAATAACGAGAGCGTAGCTCAATTTACCGGGAAAGTTTATCAGAACATAAATATTTACGACAATTATATCAATATTTTCGATCAGGGATTAGTGAGCCCCATTGCCAATGCCGGAATGGTTTACTATAAGTATATGTTGGTGGATAGTACTTTTATTGGAAACCGTTGGTGCTACCAAATTTCCTTTAAGCCCAAAAGAAAAATGGAGCCAACCTTTACTGGTGATTTTTGGGTAAACGACTCTACATGGGCTATTGTAAAAGTTCAAATGAGACTTGCCGATATGGTCAATCTTAACTTTGTTAACGATATGGTTGCTTCGGCAGAGTTTACTCCTCTTAACGATACCCTTTGGTTTCCCAAGCAAATGATGCTGTTTGTTGATTTTAACTTGACCGATAAAACCACTGGCTTTTTTGGAAGTAAAACAACAAGTTATGATAATGTAGTGATTAACCCTACTTACCCAGAAGAGGTGGTTAGTATGCCTAGCAACGTTCAAGTGCAGGAGGGCGCTTTAAACCAAGAAAAGGATTACTGGGAAAAATCAAGGCCATTCGAACTCACAGATAAAGAACAGGGCATTTACACAATGGTAGACTCCATTCAGCAAGTGCCTATGTACAAAACGTTTATCGACATAATTAATATGTTTATAAATTACTACTACGTTGTTGGCTATGTGGAAATAGGCCCATACTACAAGACGTATAGTTTTAATGAGATTGAAGGAAATAGATTTAGAGTATCCGGCAGAACTAGCAATAAGTTTAGCAAAAAATGGATGGTTTCTGCATTTGCTGCTTACGGCGATAAGGATGACAGATTTAAATGGGGCGTTAGTAGTTTGCACATGATCAACAAAAACCCCAGAGAGGCATTTAATATTGAGTATAAAAGCGATATTGAGCAGTTAGGGCAGAGTCCTAATGCGCTAACTGAGGATAATATTCTTACCTCATTCCTTCGTCGAAATCCGAACAACAAACTTACTTTGGTTAAGGAGTTTTCCACATATTACCAAAAGGAGTGGTTTACAGGATTGTCGAATAAGTTAACACTTAATCACCGAATAGTTTATCCTACTGTGTTTATCCCTTTTAACCCTGTGGATGGTAGCGATCCTTTGAAAAGCATTACAACATCAACAATAACCTTAAATACCCGATGGATTAAAAACGAAAGTTTTGTTGCTGGAGAGTTTGAGAGGGTTAGCCTAGGAAGCGACTGGCCCGAAATAAACCTTAATATCACTAAAGGATTCAAAGGCGTTTTGGGTAGCGATGTCGATTTTTGGAAGTTGCACTTAAATTACTATCATAAATTCAACATAAACCCTTTTGGCTATGCACGATTAATTGTTGATGCTGGTAAAATATTTGGATCTATTCCTTACCCATTGCTTCAACTTCACGAAGGTAACGAAACGTATGCTTTCGATCGGTATGCTTTTAATATGATGAATTACTACGAGTTTGCATCGGATCAATACGCCAGTTTATACCTTGAGCACCACTTTCAAGGGTTCTTCCTAAATCGTTTTCCCTTGATACGACGCTTGAAGTGGCGTGAGGTAGTGACCGGAAAATTTTTAATTGGTTCCATTAATTCTGAAAATAAAAATAACCTCGTATTCCCCGATGGTTTAGGTGATGTGTCGAAACCCTACATGGAGTTTAGCGCTGGGGTTGAGAATATTTTTAAAGTATTTAGAGTAGATGCTTTATGGAGAACTACTCACTTAGACAATCCAAACATTGAACCGTTTGGAATTAGGGTGGGTTTGCAGATCATTTTCTAGGTGAAAGAAAATATGTACTTTTACAAACGAAATTATTTGAGTTATGAGTATGCGGCTATACACTGAGAGCTTGATTAAACGTTACAAAACTCGCACCGTTGTTAAAGGGGCTAGTGTTGAAGTTAAGCAAGGCGAAATTGTGGGTTTGCTTGGCCCAAATGGTGCAGGGAAGACCACTACTTTTTATATGATTGTTGGATTGGTGAAACCAAATGCCGGAAAAATATTTTTGGATGGAACCGAAATAACAAATGAGCCAGTTTATAAA
>WBUV01000234.1 GCA_008933525.1 Bacteroidales bacterium
CCTTAATATATATGCTCATCCAGATTTTGAGGAAATTCTCAATACGAATGTTCGCTTCTTCAACGATAGAATGTCTTTTGACATCAATTTTCATCCTCTTAATTGTGAGATGGTAGAAACGATATACGAGGATAAGCATTTAACCGTGTCGACATTGCCATTAAGACATCGAATGCCTACTGTAGGGTTTTTATTTGTAGAAAAACAGCAACTTCCAAACGTTAGAAAGGAGCTTATTCAAAAATATTCGATTGGATTGGCTGATATTGTGAAAATTAAGAATGGTGAAGATTTTGTTACAACAGAAGGTGAGCGCATCCCTAATTCTGAATTAACTTACTATAGCCATACCCCCCGTTCCTACGCATTCTGTACCGATACTTTCTACAGCGAAAGGCTTGTTGGGTTGATTAAAAATGTCGATTTACTCTACCACGAGGCGACGTTTGTAAGTAAAGATTTATCGCTGGCAAAGCAAACAGGCCACTCTACAGCGGCACAGGCTGCCACGATTGCACATAAAGCAAATGTTGGAAAACTAATTATTGGACACTTCTCATCGCGTTACAAGAACACTCTTCAGCACGAAACTGAGGCTCGCGAAATTTTTCCCAATACATCAGTAGTTGAGGATGGTCAGGTTTATGAAATAGGTGAGAAAACTACTCTTCTGTAGAATTCAGTTGTATTTTCTTTGTAAAATATCCTTAAATATCTGTACTTCCGACTTCAAACTACAGACTTTAAACTTCTGTTTTTGTCAATTTATGTTATATTTCGCAAAGCATCTGCCTAAAGCATAGGTCTATTCAGGTTATTTTACTACCTTTGCAAAACTGAAAATTTTTACAGATGCATCAAAAAATCGTTATTCTAGATTTTGGTTCTCAATACACACGACTCATTGCCCGTGAATCCGAGAGTTGAATGTTTACTGCGAGATTTACCCATACAATCATTATCCCGAATTAGACTCATCAGTTAAAGGTGTAATCCTTTCTGGAAGTCCTTTTTCTGTTAGAGACCCTAAAGCACCAATGCCAGATTTATCTGGGATTAAAGGCAAATATCCTTTGCTAGGTATTTGTTACGGAGCCCAACTATTATCGCATACAAATGGAGGAGAAGTTCTTCCATCAAAAATTAGAGAATACGGCCGTGCTACCATTGAAGTGGTTGATAGTACCTGTAAACTATTTGCAGGTTTGTCGGATCATTCTCAGGTTTGGATGTCACATGGCGATACTATTTCAAAAATTCCCTCAAATTTTAAGATAACTGCGAGTACCGCCGATGTAAAGGTTGGTGCTTTTCAGGTTCTTAATGAAAAAACATATGGAATTCAATTCCACCCCGAAGTTTATCACTCTACTGAAGGGGCAAAGTTATTAAAGAACTTTGTTGTTGGTATTTGTGGCTGCGATCAGTCATGGACTCCCGCATCATTTATTGAAGAATCCATTGCAATATTAAGGAAAACACTTGGAAACGATAAGGTTGTTCTTGGTTTATCGGGAGGTGTCGACTCATCTGTTGCAGCAATTCTTTTGCACAAGGCAATCGGAAAGAATCTCACCTGTATTTTTGTAGATAATGGTTTGCTGCGCAAAAATGAGTTCCACGATGTGTTAGAATCCTACAAGCATCTTGGACTTAATGTGATAGGTGTTGATGCCAGCCAAAAATTCTATGATGATTTAAAAGGCGTAACTGATCCTGAGGCTAAACGTAAGGTAATTGGTCGCGATTTTATCGAGGTTTTTGACGTTGAAGCAAAAAAAATATCGGAAGTTAAGTGGCTTGGACAGGGTACAATATATCCCGATGTGATTGAATCAATTTCTGTTAAGGGCCCATCTGCTACCATAAAATCGCATCACAATGTTGGTGGATTACCCGAAAAGATGAACCTTAAAGTGATAGAACCTTTAAAACTTCTATTTAAGGATGAAGTTCGTTTGGTTGGAAAAGAACTTGGATTGCCTGCGGCTATTCTTGGTCGTCATCCTTTTCCAGGCCCAGGACTGGGTATCAGAATTTTAGGCGAAGTAACTGCCGAAAAGGTAAAACTTCTTCAGGAGGCGGATAGTATTTATGTTCAAGGCTTGAAGGAAACCGGACTTTACGAGAAAATCTGGCAAGCTGGAGTTATTTTGCTTCCCGTACAGTCTGTAGGAGTTATGGGCGATGAGCGTACCTATGAGTTTGTGGTTGCGCTAAGGGCCGTTACATCAACCGATGGAATGACTGCCGATTGGTATCCATTTCCTCATGAATTTCTGGCACGAATTTCTAATGAAATAATAAATAGGGTTAAGGGTATAAACAGGGTTGTTTACGACGTTAGTTCTAAGCCACCTGCCACAATTGAGTGGGAATAGTTTGATACTTTTGAACTAAAATTACTTTTTAAGGTTTTACTTTTTCACTTCAAATAATTGTCATGGTTAGACGGTTTGTAATTCTATCGGCTTTAGTAATTTCTACTACATTGAGTGTTAGTGCTCAGCAGCCATCCTCAAGTTTCAGCGCATACAAATTTGTTCGCTTTATTCAGTATTTATCAGGTAATTATGTCGATACAATTAATGTTAACAAGTTAGTAGATAATGCAATAATAGAAATGCTGGCCCAACTCGATCCACACTCAATTTATATTTCGAAAGAGGATGTTCAGGCCATGAATGAACCTTTGGAAGGTAATTTTGAAGGTATTGGCGTTGAGTTTAATATAATGAACGATACATTAATGGTAGTAAACCCAATATCTGGAGGCCCATCTGAGCGTGTTGGAATTCTCTCAGGTGATAGGATAATTGCAATTGATGGAAAAAGTATTACAAATATTGGGTTGAAAATACCCGATGTTCATAAGTATCTTCGTGGTGCTAAAGGAACAAAGGTTAAGGTTCAAATAGCTCGACGAGGTGTTGAAAAACCCCTAGAGTTTACCATTACCCGCGATAGAATACCGATATATAGCATTGATGCTACCTATATGGCTCAACCAGGAGTTGGTTATATAAAGGTTAACCGCTTTGCCGCAACAACCGATCAGGAGTTTTCTGATGCAATGGAGAAACTTAGCAAGCAGAAGATGAAGGATGTTATTATCGATTTACGCAATAACGGTGGAGGTTTGCTGAATGTAGCTTACGAAATGGCCAATCATTTCTTTGAGGCAGGTAAGTTAATTGTTTATACTGAGGGTCGTAATAGCCCAAGAACAAATTTTTTCTCCGATTCTAAGGGTCAGCTTTTCAAGGGTCGAGTAATTATTTTGATTGATGAAGGGTCAGCATCGGCCAGCGAAATTCTTTCAGGTGCACTTCAGGATTGGGACAGAGGAATTATAGTTGGTCGCCGATCTTTTGGCAAAGGTTTAGTCCAGAATCAATTACCTCTACCCGATGGTTCAATGATTCGACTTACTGTTGCAAAGTACTTTACCCCAACTGGAAGAGCCATTCAACGTCCATACAATAATGGTAATATTGAAAAGTACTACTCAGAATTGAACGATAGATATACAAAAGGCGAGTTATTTAATTTGGATAGTATTCACATGCCCGATTCTCTAAAATATAAGACACTCAGTAAAGGTAAAATAGTATACGGAGGCGGCGGAATAATGCCCGATGTTTTTGTACCACTCGATACAAGTTTTTATTCTGACTATTATGGCAAGTTAGTGCGATCAGGACTAATAAACCAGTTTACCTTATCTTGGGTCGATTCAAACAGAAAACAACTTTTGGCCGATTACCCAAAATTTGATAAATTTAAGAAGAACTTTCAGGTTACCGATGCAATGCTTGAGGAGATCGTTGCGATGGGAGAGAAGCAAAAAATTGCACGTAACGATGAAGGGTTGAAGCATTCTTCGAATGAGTTGAAAAAACAGATAAAAGGATTAATTGCCCAATCTTTATTTACTACCAGTCATTACTTTGAGGTTACCAACGAGGATAACGATGCTCTTTTAAAGGCTCTTGAAATTTTGAATAATTGGGATAAATATAAGCATTTAGTTAAAGAGTAGTTAGTTACACATATGCATTTTAAACCGATCTCCGGGAGGAGATCAACTTATCATTACTATAAATGGAAAAATTAGAAGCGTTCAGGCAGCTTGGGCTGTCCGAAAAAGCATTGGAGGCTATCCAGGCCAAGGGGTTTGAGCAACCATCGCCAATTCAAAAGATTACAATTCCCGTTCTTTTGACCGAGACTGTCGATGTTATTGCTCAGGCGCAAACTGGAACAGGTAAAACCGCTGCGTTTGGTTTACCAATTGTTGAAATGTTGGAGGGTCAACCCTCAGGAATTAAGGCTTTGATCCTTGTTCCTACACGCGAACTGGCTCTACAGGTGTGCGATGAGATTATTTCGTTAGCTGCGAAACGTGTTGTTGTTGCAGCAGTTTACGGTGGACAGTCTATTTCTGAGCAACAGCGTAGAATTAAAAAGGGTGTTGATGTTGTTGTGGGTACACCTGGTAGAATTCTTGACCTTATTAGTCGTGGCGATTTAGATTTTAGCAAACTTATGATGTTTGTGCTCGACGAGGCTGATGAGATGCTAAATATGGGCTTTATTGATGATATTGAAGATATAATGAAGCATACGCCAAAGGAGAAACGTACCTTACTTTTCTCGGCAACCATGCCCGATAGGATTGCGAAGTTGGCGAAACGATATATGAATAACCCAATTAAGTTGGAAGTCGATAGAACCCAACCTACAACTGGGCTAACCGATCAAATCTACTTTGAGGTTAGAGAAGGCGATAAGTTTGATGCATTAACCCGTATCATTGATATTGAGCCTGAGTTTTACGGTTTAGTATTCTGCCGTACTCGTAACGATGTTGATACAGTTACATCAAAGCTAATTGAACGTGGTTATGGTGCTGAGGGTTTGCATGGTGAAATTACTCAGGCACAACGCGAGAAAACCCTAGCAAAATTCCGTAAACGTTACATCAATGTGCTTGTAGCTACCGATGTTGCTGCTCGTGGTATCGATATTGCAGATTTATCGCACGTTATCAACTACAGCTTGCCTCAAGATCCAGAATCATACATTCACCGTATTGGGCGTACTGGTCGTGCAGGAAAACAAGGAACTGCAATTACATTTGTCTCAAATGAGGAGTATCGAAAATTAAACTACGTTCAAAAGGCCACTAAGGTTAATATTCGTAAGGAAATTCTTCCTAATGCTCAGGATATTGTCGCTGTGAAAAAGGAAAAGATAAAGGACGAACTTTACGAGATTATCAAGCAAGGCTCCTATGAGGATTATCTGGGAATGGCTGAGGATTTAGTTGAGACAAACAGCCCAGAAGTTGCTCTTGCTGCATTGTTGCGTTTGGCCTTCAAAGCTCAACTTGATGTGTCTAGTTATTCCGAGATTCGTTCATTTAGAGTTGATACAAAAGGTACAACCCGTCTATTCATTGGCATGGGGCGTAAGGATGGTATGTCTCCCAAAAAGCTATCCGATTTTATCCGTCGCGAGGTACAAATCCCCGATAATAAAATTGACGATATTAACGTAAGAGAGGATTTTTCATTTATTACCGTACCTTTTGCCGATGCAGAG
>WBUV01000235.1 GCA_008933525.1 Bacteroidales bacterium
GTCTAACTATTCTGCGAGCATGTTTTGCAATATCTTCCTCGTGAGTTACAACAATAATGGTATTGCCCTGGGCAAAGATATCCTCAAATAGATTCATAATATCGATAGATGTTTTGGAGTCTAGGTTTCCAGTTGGCTCATCGGCAAGAATAATGGATGGGTCATTAACTAGGGCACGTGCAACAGCAACGCGTTGACGCTGTCCTCCGGAAAGTTCATTAGGTTTATGCTCCATGCGATCCTCCAAACTTACGTTTTTAAGGGCTTTAATAGCCATCTCGTTCCTCTCATGTTTAGGGATACCCGCGTAAATAAGTGGTAATACTACGTTGTCCAATGCAGAATAACGTGGCAGTAAATTGAAGGTTTGGAAAACGAAGCCAATTTCTTTGTTTCGAATTTCGGCTAATGAATCATCGGTAAGTTTACTGACATCAGTACCATTCAACACATAGGTTCCATCGGTTGGCGTGTCTAAGCAGCCTAAAATATTCATCAAAGTTGACTTCCCTGAGCCTGATGGGCCCATGATGGCAACATATTCATTTTTGTTGATAACCAGATCAACACCTTTTAGGGCTTTTACAACAACACTGCCTACTTGGTAGAACTTTTTAATGTTGCTAATTTTTATTAAAGGTTCGTTATTCATTTTCAATGGCTTGTTTTGTATGTTAAAGTTAAGATAATTCGTTTTAAGTTTGGACAATTACTTGTTTATTATTTGATTTAGTAAGGGCCGTATCTAAGTGCAAAATGCTGTTTAGCAATACCTTTTTCAAAGATCAAAATACCGCATCGAAAAAGATCAATTGATATGCTAACTTTTGCATTGGCACAAATATAATCCCATGCTTTCTCCATATTTTTACTCCAACGTATATCGTCAACAATAATAACGGTTTTTTCGTTGATTTTTGGTAGGAGTAGATTGAAATAATTTATTAGCGAACGGCCATTGTGGTCTCCATCAATGAAGACAAAATCAACACTATTTAGTTCACTAAGAATCCTAGGTAGTTGCTCGTCGAATACTCCCGATAGAGTTTGAATGTTTGTTAAACCATTTTTTCGGAATCGGTTTTGAGCGATCCCCAGAACTGCTTCATCGCCTTCTATTGTAAAGATAGATGCCTTTGAGTTATCGTGGGCAATGTACATTGTGCTTATTCCAACAGATGTTCCCAGTTCAATAATAGTCTTGGGTTGATAATTTTGAATTAAACGGTACAGCAAACGGCCCAAATGCTTAGGAATGGCAACCGATGTGGCAATTTTTCTTAATGATACTTCTTCGCCTCTGTAGCCGCTATTAGTGCTTTCGCCAATCGATTTACGAATAACTGATATGCCACAACCTTTAAGTTCTTTACGGTATTCCTCAATTTTATCAAAGACCTTTTCTTTCTTGTCGGGTTCAATTACCTCTGTGTATAGATTATATACATAAGGCGAGTGAATTCCATGACCCCCAATAGGCTTGCTATTAAGCCAAAACCTGTAATAATTCAATAACTGCCCAAATACTCCTGTCCTCATGCTCAAAACGTAATTCTTTATAGTGCTAATGTACGATTTGACTGAGTGTTAAGTATGATTTATTCTGTTAAAAAAGGTTTAACTCAGGTTATTTTATCTTAATAAATCGTTAGTTTAATTTTGGTTGCGATCGTTCAAATTCTTTAATTATATTAGTTTTGTGAATGATTAATCAAACAGAATCAGGTACTTTTTAATTGGAAACACGATGCCTGATGTCAATGGGTTTATTTAATGAGCAATATACTATCAACGGAAATCAAGTTTTTGCAAGGTGTAGGTCCTAAGCGAGCAGAACTGCTCCAAAAGGAGTTAGGTATATTCACTTTTTCGGATTTGCTTTATTTCTACCCATATAAACATATAGATAGATCGAAAATTTATAAGATTTCTGAGATTAACGAGGATTTGCCATACATTCAAATTGTCGGTAAAATACTCCGGTTCGACGAAAGTGGAGTTGGCCGTAATAAACGTTTAAACGCCATTTTTTCCGATGGAAGTGGGAGTGTGGAGCTGGTTTGGTTTAAGGGTATAGCTTGGATGGCAAAATGGCTTAAGCCAAATGTTGAGTACTTAGTTTTTGGCAAAGCAAGTAGATTTGGTAGTAGGATGAGCATTGCTCATCCTGAAATGGAGGAGTATCTGTTTGGTCAGGAAAAAATAATGGGAGCTTTGCAGCCTGTTTATTCAACCACCGAGAAATTAAAAAGTAATAGAATCTCATCTAAAACTATACTTGGATTACAGCAGTCGTTGCAGAGTATAATAGTTGGTAAGCTCGAGGAAACATTGCCTCCATACATTATTGAGCAGCACAAGTTGATGACTTTACCCGAGGCAATGCGTAATATCCATTTCCCTCAAAGTGTAATACTTCTCCGTAAAGCCGAGCACCGTCTTAAGTTTGAGGAACTTTTCTACATACAGCTTGGAATACTACTCCGTCAATCTGTTCGTCAAACAAGGGTTAATGGGCATGTTTTTAGTAAGGTTGGGGATATGTTTAATCGATTCTATCACGAAAAATTGCCATTCCCATTAACGGAAGCACAGAAGCGGGTTATTCGCGAAATAAGGAAGGATTTAGGCAGTGGTAAGCAAATGAATAGGTTGTTGCAGGGCGATGTGGGTAGCGGTAAAACAGTTGTGGCGCTTATGTCGATGCTTATAGCAGTTGATAATGGTTACCAAGCTTGTATTATGGCACCAACTGAGATTCTTGCTATTCAACATTACGAATCGATTGCAGCTTTGCTTGAGGGTTTGCCTGTTAGTGTTGGACTCCTTACCGGAAGTACTCGCAGGTCGGAGCGGAACAATCTACACAAGTCGCTAGAAGCCGGAGAGTTAAATATTCTGATTGGAACTCATGCCTTGCTTGAGGATGTTGTCAAATTTAAAAACCTTGGACTTACAGTAATTGACGAGCAACAACGATTTGGTGTTTTGCAGCGCGCAAAACTTTGGGAAAAGAACGACGATCCTCCTCATATCCTTGTTATGACTGCAACTCCAATACCTCGTACTTTAGCAATGACATTATACGGCGATTTGGAGGTAAGCGTAATTGATGAGTTGCCGCCGGGCCGGAAACCTGTTAAGACATTGCATTACACAGACCTTAAGCGAAATGTTGTTTTTGGAAAAATTCGCGAGCAAATAAAAGCAGGCCGACAGGTTTACGTTGTGTATCCGTTGATTAAAGAATCCGAGAAGATGGAGAATCTGAAAGACTTGCAGGATGGTTACGAAAGTATTGTGCGAGCTTTTCCTCCTCCGGAGTATGTTACAGTTGTTGTGCATGGGCAAATGAAGCCTGAAGACAAGGATTTCTCAATGAGCCTTTTTGTAAAGGGGAAGGCTCACATTATGGTTGCAACTACAGTTATTGAAGTAGGAGTTAATGTTCCTAACGCAACAGTAATGGTGATTGAAAGCGCAGAGCGTTTTGGACTATCGCAGCTTCACCAGTTAAGGGGCAGGGTAGGTCGAGGAGCCGATGAGAGTTATTGTATTCTAATGTCGCAGGTAAAACTTTCGGTCGATTCACGTAAACGATTAGAAACAATGGTTTCGACTAACGATGGTTTTGAAATTGCTGAGGTTGACCTGAAATTAAGAGGACCAGGCGATATTGAGGGAACAATGCAAAGCGGAACTCCAATCGAATTAAAACTAGCAAGTCTTAGTACCGACAGCCAACTGCTGCAGTATGCTCGGGGTGTTGCAAAGAGTATTTTAACAACCGATCCATTGTTGAGCAATCCTCAAAATATAAAATTACTCCAACGACTAAACGAGATTGCTGAAGCAAAGAATGATTTAAGCCGAATAAGTTAAAATGAATTCGACCAAAAGAAGTATTTTATTGCTGATCTTTTTATTTGCGTTTCTATACGGTTCAACGCAGAGCAACAGAGGTTGTAATATTGTTAATAATGCCTTTAAATCAGGAGAAACGCTTGTTTATGAAATGAGTTATACTTGGTTTCTCGTATGGACCGATGTTGGCGAGGTAAAGTTTACTGTAAATTCCGACAAGCGTTTTGGTAAAGAGCATCTTCATTTAAAGGCTGTTGGAAAGAGTTACCCCTTTTACGATTGGTTTTTTAAAGTTCGTGATCTTTACGAATCGTGGGTAGATCCTACGACATTAGAGCCCCGATACTTTAATAGGGATATCTACGAAGGAGGATTTACTAAGGAGAACGAATACAACTTTAACTGGAATAAGAACGAACTAAGTGTTCGGGTTAGACGAAAACAAGGTGCAAATAGATTCGATACGCTCAAAATTGATAAATGCACTTACGATGTGGTTACAGCAATATATGTTGCTAGGAATTTAGATTTTTCAAATGTAAAACCTGGAAAGGTTTTTCCTGTTAAGGCAATAATGGATGAAAAAGTTTACGATGTAGGCTATAGGTTTCTTGGTAGAGAGGAAAAAAAGATTGCCGATATTGGACTGTTCAAGTGCCTAAAGTTTCAGGTAGATGTTGTTGCTGGTGATATTTTTAAGGGTGATCAAAAAATCTATGTTTGGGTTACCGACGATAATAATAAAATGCCAGTCTTTATTGAGTCGCCAATAATAGTGGGAAAGGTAATGGCTCGTCTTAAATCAGTTTCTAGTCTAAAGCACCCTCTTAACTCAAAGATTAAATAATAATCCTCAGTTTAGCATGATTTTTGCTAAAAGAGTATTCTATGAAATTAATTTGCATTTTTTATTAATCATTTTGATTTATGTGTTAATGGCATTAATAATAATGAGTAATATTGTTGTTTGTAAAATCTATAACCATGAAAAAACTAATTTTATTAGCATTGCTTTCCTCATTTTCGTTGGTATCGTGTCTGGAAAATGAAAATTCAATAGTGTCAACCAGTACAATTGATTTATTTGCTGGAATTTTACCCGACACTGTTATTGTTAACTCAACAACTCCAATTTCACTCAGAGCAACTGCTCCGAATTCGTGTTGGCATAGTATTCGGTTTCGTAAGGAAACAATTCGTGATACATTGACTAATTTTTGGGCTATAGGTACATTTGAGAATCATGGAGAGGTTTGTAATGATGTTTTAGTAACAAAGGATACTGTTATAAATTTAATTCCAACTGCTACAAAATCTTACATTTTTCAATTTCTTGAAAATTATAATAAAGTAAGAGTCGACACTATTGTTGTGGTTGCGGAATAGTTTATGACTTATATCAGGAATAAAAAAACCACGAATTTATTCGTGGTTTTTTTATTTTCTTTCATTTATATTTACTTCACAATCCCAGCAAATCCCATAAATGCTAAAGCCAAAATCCCCGCGGTTAAAAGGGCAATTGGTACTCCTTTCATTCCTTTCGGAATATTTGCCAGTTCTAGTTGTTCTCTAATCCCTGCCATTATTACCAGCGCTAATCCAAATCCAATTGCGGTTGCGCCTCCATAAACTACTCCTTCAAGAAGGTTGTAGTTTTTCTTAATAACTAGGATTGCCACCCCAAGTACGGCACAGTTAGTTGTAATTAATGGCAAGAAAATTCCAAGGGCTTGGT
>WBUV01000236.1 GCA_008933525.1 Bacteroidales bacterium
TGCAGTAGGTAGATTTTGGAATAAAATATTCACCTTGGCAAATGAGCCTGGAAGAATTTTACCATTCACATTTGGATACTTTGCACGAACCTTTAACGACCTTGTATTTGGGTCGATAGCCGATTCTGATGCGTAAATAAATGCTTGGTATTTTGTTGGTGAATCGCCAGCTGTAAATGCAACTTCAAGTCCGTTTTTAATATATGCCGAGTATCTTTCAGGAACGGAGAATTCAATCTTTAAGGGATTATCCTGAACCAATGTGGCAAGTGTTGTATTTGTTGATATGTAAGCACCCATACTCACATAGCGAAGGCCTATTCTGCCATCGAAAGGGGCACGTACTTCGGCTTTAGCTATTTGCGCTTTGGTTTGCTGAATTTCGGCTCTAATACCATCCAGTTTATTTTGGGCTGCTTCGTAGTCCTGAATACTAATTGCGTTAATCTCAATCAACCGTTTTTTTCGTATTTCATCATCGGCAGCCAGTTTTTCATCGTATTGCTTCTTTTGAAGCAGTGCTCTTAGTTCACTATCGTTGATACGGGCAAGTAGTTCACCTTTTTTTACGTAACTGCCCTCGGTTAGGTTCATTTCTATAAGTTTACCCGACGATTCTGCTTTGAGTTCAACCTGTTCGTTGGGTAAAATACTGGCAGGAACCTGAAGTGTGCGCTGTATAGGCTCCTCCTTTACAATTATTGCATCAACAAACATTCCGGCACCACCTCGTCCACCTTGAGGCTTGCTATCTTTTTTTTCTCCTTTGCTACAAGAAACAGAGATTGCCGCAATAACTACGAATGAACATAATGTCAAATACTTATATGTAGACATATCTATAACAATTAAATTTTGTACAAGTTACTGTAATTATGGACTG
Source organism: Bacteroidales bacterium (assembly GCA_008933525.1). Classification (GTDB taxonomy): domain Bacteria; phylum Bacteroidota; class Bacteroidia; order Bacteroidales; family Tenuifilaceae; genus SB25. The sequence continues at coordinate 884 of WBUV01000236.1, forward strand.
CAAAAAAATTAAAAGGATTAAAATACAAACAGAAAAAAGATGAATAGGTTGAAGAGTAGGAAATTTAGAACGTAGAATTCAAAATGATGAATTTAATTTTTGAAGTAAATAGTTTAATGCGGCGGTATCAATAGCCTCGAGTTTTAACTCGGGGTATTAATGTGAATATTAAAAAAGCGATGCAAGTAATTGTGTTTGTTTGAAAAGATAAAGATTTTAAGCATCGCAACGGGTTGAATATTAGTACAGAACATAAATTTGACTCTTCCATGTCCTACGGACTATGGAAGGTCTCTACTTAATTACTCAATTACTCAATATCATACCTAAACCATCTTTAACTTATAAACCACCCAACAACGAGCAAGCAACGCTATCTTTTTAAAGTTTGATATTCTATATCGTTTACTGAGTAACTCGTTTGGCGAAACCTTTTTGATTTTTTTGAAAAGTGATGTGTAGTACTTGTAGGCAACATAAACCCCCAGTTGCGAATCTCTATTCAGCTGCTTAATTCCAACATAAGCATCGTCGAAATCGGCTTGAATATCCTGCTCAATCTCAGCTTTCTGCTTTTGGGTGAAATTGTTGAAATCGACTCCAGGAAAGTACACTCTTCCTAAATCGTTGTAATCATCGCGGATATCACGTAGAAAGTTTATTTTTTGAAACGCTGCACCTAGTTTCTTTGCAGGTAAGCACAGCTTATCGAACTCCTCCTGATTGCCTCTGCAGAAAACTTTCAGGCACATCAATCCAACCACTTCGGCTGAGCCATAAATGTATTCGCCAATTTCATCCCGACTGTAAAGTTTTGGATTTAAATCCATCTCCATACTTTTCAGGAAGGCATCAATTAAATCTCTATCAATATTATACCTATTTACGGCTATTTGATAGCTCTGAAGTATTGGGTTAGTCGATATTTTTTCGGATATAGCTTCGTAGGTTTGTTTTTTGAAATCGGCTAGTAGTTTTTCCTTATTGTATGAGTGGAATGAGTCCACAATTTCATCGGCAACCCTAACAAAGCCATAGATGGAGTAAATTGCTTCTTGGATATCTCTTGAAAAAAGTTTTGTACCTAACGAAAAACTTGTGCTATACTTTTGGGTTGTAGTAGCACTGCAAAGAAGCGATACATCGTTATAAAGAGCAATTCTATCTATCTCCATACCTTTTAATAATTTGCTGAGTTGTTAATTTTGAGCTGATTACTGCCATTGGCAAACCGGTACCCGGCGCTGTACTCGACCCAACATAGAAAAGGTTTTTGAACTTCTCGTCGGTGTTGTGTGGGCGGAAGTAAGCAATTTGGTTCAAATCGTGGGCTAGTCCAAGGCCACTTCCTTTGTAAAGGTTAAACATTCTTTGCCAGTGGGTTGGGTTGTATATAACCTTTGCCTTGAGATTGGATTTTATGTCGTAATCAATTCGCTCCGAGAGGTCTGTTATAATTGTATCGGCAAGTAGTTCCGAATCGTCCCAATTCGATTTGTAGCGTAGATCAGGAACAGGGCAAAGAATAAAAATACTTTCGCTTCCTGCAGGTGCAAACTCAGGATTTGCCTTACTTGCTGTGTTTACGTAGTAGTAGGGTTTCTGTAGGCTAATCTGATTCTTAAATATCTTGGAACTGTACTCCTTAAAGTTTGTCCCCAAAAAGTAGTTGTGAACGCTTAAATTATCGATATTTCCATTAACTCCAAGGTAAATGGTGTACGGTGCGAGAGTCCATTTTAACTTGTCGAGTTTTTGCTCCGTGTACGCTTTGCGTTTAAGGATTGCGCCACGGAACCATGCTGCATCGGCATTAACAATGTAAATATCTGCATTCCAATTGTTCCCATTTTTATCGATGAAGCTCGATATTTCGCCATTACTCTGTTTATAATCTACAATTTCTGTGTTAAAGTGGAACTTAACTCCACGTTGAGACAATACTTGCATTAAACCATCCACAATACGGTACATTCCGCCTTTAACGTTGTGGTAGCCATCGTGCTTTAACTCGGTGTATGTAAGCATTGAGTAAACGGCAGGAGTATCGAATGGTGTTGCACCTAGGAAGAATGCTACTAACGAGAAAATCACCTTAACCTCGTAACTGTTGAATCGTTTTTCGAGTTCACTCCACATTGAGCGGAGCATCAAAGGTGCGTGCTCCATAGGAACACTTGCCAACGTTAGCGCGTATTGGAGTAATGTTTTAAAATTCCTGCGGATGATTTTACCCTCGGTATCGTGAAATAGTTTTCCGGTTTTCCTAAGATATTCCTGCATTTTAAATGCAAAATCGTCCTCAATGCCTTCAAACTCTTTGGCTAACCTATCTAAATCCTTATAAATAGTAAATGTTTTGGGTGAATTGCTAAAATTTACCTTATATAATGGATTAAGCTCAAAAAAGTCGAAAGGTTGCTCAATGCCGCACGATTTAACAAGTTCAGTGAACTCGTAGCTCATGGAGAAAAAGGTTGGGGCCATATCCCAGGTAAATCCATCTTTCTCCAGTTTATTCAATCGTCCGCCAGCCTGATGGTATTTTTCAACCATTTCCACCTCGTATCCAATTGAAGTTAGCCTGAGAGCTGTACTTAAACCGCCTAGTCCAGTTCCAATTATAAGGGCTTTTTTAGTCATATATCGAAATTAACACAATAAAGATATTATTTTTCTTAATTTTACTACCACTGAAACATATTAAGTTTTATTTTGTTTGATTAAAATGAAAAAAATATCAACAATAGGCTCGGGGATAGGTGGTTTGGCAACATCAATTAGATTGGCCAGTAAAGGCTATAATGTAACTGTTTTTGAGCAACAGCCCAATGTTGGTGGCAAGTTAAATCAACTTAAAGCCGATGGTTTCAGGTTTGATACTGGACCATCGCTCTTTACCTTACCCAATTTGGTTGATGAGTTGATTGAGCTCTCTGCCAACAAGCAAATAGTTTTGCCCTACAAAAAACTAGAGGTAATAACACGTTACTTCTTCCACGATGGAACAATCCTAAACGCTTGGTCGGACCCAGAGCAGTTTGCCGATGAAGTTCAGAAAACACTTGGCGATGAAAAGTCAAGTGTTTCAAAATATCTACTGGATAGCAAGGAACTTTACGATTTAACCGCAAAAACCTTTGTATTTAGTCCATTCCCAAAGTTGAGCAATCTGTTTACTTTACAGTCGCTTAAACTGGCTTTGAATCCTAAAAAACTCCGAGCGTTCGAAACAATGCACGATGTAAACGCAAAGTATTTCGGAAAACACAATACAATTCAACTTTTCGATAGGTATGCAACCTACAACGGCTCAAATCCCTACAAAGCGCCCGGAACATTAACAATGATTCCCCACCTAGAGCATAATATTGGGGCATACTTCCCAATGCTGGGAATGTACTCCATTGCAGAGCAGTTAAAGGAAATTGCGCTTAGTTTGGGTGTTGAATTTGTTATGAATAGCAAGGTCGACAAAATTAATCAGCGTAATGGTAAGGTTGCTGGCGTAAAGGTGAATGGCGCTGATTTTAGCTCCGATTTCGTAATTAATAATACCGATATTTTTACCGCATACAGTTCGATTTTGAGCGATGTTCCACTATCGGAACGTTTAGCGACGCAGGAACCTTCGTCGTCGGCATTGATTTTTTACTGGGGAGTAAAGGGTGATTACCCGCAGTTGGATGTGCATAATGTTATATTTTCAGAAAATTACTGGGCTGAATTTCAGGCAATGGAGGCCAAAACAATTTACTCCGACCCCACGGTTTATATCTTCATCACCTCAAAAATGATAAACGATGACGCTCCTAAGAGCCGCGAGAATTGGTTTGTAATGATAAACACACCAGAAAATATCAACCAGAATTGGGAGGAATTAAGATTGACTGCAAAGGCTTCAATTCTAAGCAAAATTAAAAAGACCTTAGGCCTTGATATTGAAAAAAACATTGTATTTGAAGAGTTTCTTGACCCCGAGAGAATTGAAAAAAGAACAGGCTCGTTCCGAGGTTCGCTTTACGGAATTAGCTCGAACAATAGAATGGCTGCTTTTAATCGTCATCCGAATAGGAGTAAAAATGTTAAGGGACTTTACTTTGTTGGTGGTAGCGTGCATCCTGGTGGTGGAATTCCCCTTTGCCTAGCATCGGCAAAAATTGTAGATTCGTACTTCAAACCTATTTAGTATGCAAAAGTATTTAAAACTTGCAAAGATTTTATTGATGGTTGGCTATTTGGTTGGCATTTTCGGAATTCTGATAAGTTTAGATAAACCTCACTTTTTTACCGTTGCAGGATATTTTGTTGTATTGAGTTTTGTGTTACTCATGCTATTCCACAGGCCCCACAGCATAAAGTTTTGGATTACGTTAACTGTAATTGGTGTTTTGGGTTTTGCCGTTGAGGCAATTGGAACCAACACCGGTGTTATTTTTGGAAACTATACTTACGGGAAATCACTTGGAGTAAAATTATTCCAAACACCCTTGGTGATGGCTGTAAACTGGATGGTTCTGGTTTACTTGGTGTACGATTTGTTGAAGGGCTGGAACATCAACTTTATGCTAAAATCATTAGTGTCGTCAGTAATACTGGTGATTTACGACTTTGTAATGGAGCCAGTGGCAATTGCCTTAAATATGTGGACTTGGGATACAGGAAATCCTCCCTTGCACAACTATATTGGGTGGTTTTTGGTTTCGTTGTTGTTTTTCC
>WBUV01000237.1 GCA_008933525.1 Bacteroidales bacterium
ATAAAACCCCGTCTTTAATTGCTAGTAATTAAAACTATTTTTTGCTTTTGCTATTATCAAGAAAACTTAGGGTTCCTTCATAATTTCCTTTAATTACATTGCCTTGATCGTCGGTACAATCGATATCGATTGTAAAAGTTGTACCAGATTTTTTGATATTTACTGTACCTTCATGAACATAGAAGGAAGTTCCAGACCAACTACCAAAGTTGAAATTGATGTAGAATTTTGCAATATCAAAAGTATAGTTTGCTTCGGTTTGAGTGAATGTATACTCGCCAGCTGCCAATGAAGTATTGTTATTGGTAAACATTTCGAAATAAATCATGTTACCAGTTCCTGTGTCGGAAACGGGATTAACTTCCGAAGAGTAAAGCTCCAGGTCGATATTGTAAACACCAGTAGTTACAGAACCATAGGTTATCATTCTACCTTTTTCAATTGGATATTCTTCTCCTTTATAGGAAAATGCGTTTGATAAAGTTTCGTCATCGGTACAACTAGAGAAAAACATACCGAAAGATAAAAGCACAAATGCTAGTTTGAATAAATTTTTATTCATGTTGATTTAGTTTTTGTTAGTTCCTACTCGTAAGCTTTTCGGCATCCGCTCCATACTCTCTTGGGGATTTTCTGGAATCTCCTCCTATTTGGTTTTTAAAAATAATAATAAAAAACACACCAGAAAACGTTTGCATAATAGTTTTTTCAATTTTTCGAATAAAGAACTATGCGAGTTAAAATCTGTTAAAAAGAACAAGTTCCGCTACTACATATATTGTGCCAATTATTTGTTAAACAATCTAAATGATTAATATCATAATTATCAAAGAGTTATTTTATTTACCTTTCAACACTTTTTGTTGATGTCAAAAATTACTCTATATGAAGAAATCTATCATCACATTGTTTTTGCTGATATTTGCTTGTAATTACTTGCTTTCGCAGCAGGTTTATCAACTGAATAATCAGAAACTAACTGTTCAGGTTGTTGTAAAGGAAAAGTCCTTGGTTTCCGATACAATTTCAATTCAACCCAATAACGATGGCTTTAAACCCGAAATTTTGATTACCGATGCCGATTTTGGAATCGATTTGGTTTGGACAGGCTGGCGAGCTCCCAATATGCCCAACAACTCCCAGGGCAGAGTAATGCTTACCAAAAAGGATTTTGATGTGGTTAACGTAACGCAATCTGCATCAAAAATCGAAATACATTTAAAGGGAAACAACAGTACTGTTTCTGCACGATTAATTTACACGCTATCCGACGGTGATTACTTTATAAAAAAATCTATTGCTGTCAACGATACCATTTTTGGGTATCATTTCCTTCACGCATTGCATCCGGTAAAATCAAATATTAAACTACAAGCAACCCAAAATGCTAGCAAAAAAGTTGAAATTCGGGTTGAGGGTAGCGATGAGTTCTCTCAGGTTGAAGAAACTTCCGAAACTAACTCGTTGGTTTACATTGTTAAAAAGGGCGATTACGGTCAAGTTGCGGCCATACGAACCAGCAACGCTTCAGCGTTTTTCGGAATGGAGAACCCGGCAACCGAAAACCATATTAAACCCGCAGGAAATCATTTTGTGCTGGATTGTAGTCGACCCTATGGAGTAAATATCGATTCCATTGGAGTTCAGTCCGAGGCCGTTGTGCTGGCATTGAACCCCGAGCCATACGTTCGGAAATGGTACTGGAACTATGTTGATAGAGTTCGAGTTGCACCCGATAGTCCTTATACGCTTAACAACAGTTGGTACGATTTACGCTCCGTTGAGTATCCACGCGTGCCCGAGCAGCATTGGATGAACGAACAGAATGTGGATAGGCTTGTGGATAAGGTTCACCAAAATATGACAGTTGATAACGGCATTAAGGTTGATGCATTTGTGCTCGACGATGGCTGGGATGTTTACAAGAGCGATTGGGTTTTGCGCGAAAAGCAGTTCCCCAACGGGCTTAGTCCAATTTCTAAGAAACTTGCTGTAAATAAAACCAATTTGGGTATTTGGTTTGGCCCAATTGGAGGCTACTCGTTCCGTATGCAGCGTATAAACTGGATGCTACAGAATGGCTACGAGGGTATTGGTAAGGAGTACGAGTACTGCGCTGCATACCTTTGCGTTGGTGGAAATAAGTACAACTCGATGTTCAGAAATCGGGTTTCGGATATGATAAAGAACCACGGTGTACGATACTTCAAGTGGGATGGAATGATTTTTAGCTGTAACGATCCATCGCACGGACACAGAACAGGACTTTACTCAACCATTTCGGTTTTGGATGAGTTTAAAAAGATATGCGATGAGGCACGTAGCGCATCGCCCGACGTTTACCTGAATATTACCACTGGCACTTGGCTAAGTCCTTGGTGGTTGGGCTTTGCCAACCAAATTTGGATGGATGGCGCCGATTACGCCTTTGCCAACGTTCCTTCGCTGTCGAAGCGCGATAACGCAATTACCTATCGCGACTTTGTGCTTTACGACGATTTAATTAAGAAAGACCTTTGGTTCCCAACATCGAACCTAATGACCCACGGGCTTATTAAAGGAAAACTCGACCACGTTGGAACAACCAACGAGCCAATTGATAAGTTAACCGATGATGCTATGCTATACGTGGCACGCGGAGTATCGATGTACGAGTTGTATATTTCGCCCGATATTCTTACAAAGGATGAGTGGCGCGTTATATCACAATCTTTAAAGTGGGCAAGGGATAGGCATAGCGTTTTGCGACGCACCGAGATGATTGGCGGAAACCCAACACTTGCCGAACCTTACGGTTATGCACATTTTGTAGATACAAAGGGAATTATTGCGCTCCGCAATCCAACTGTTGAGGAGCAAACCATCAACGTTGAGTTTTTGCCCGAGTATGGTTTAAATAGATTTGCATCATCGCTTGTGGTTGAGCAGGTTTATCCGTACCGATATATTTTACCCAATACCTATTCTGCAGGCTCAACAATTCCTGTTAAGTTGAACGGATTCGAAACGGCCATTTTTGAGATTTACCCGCTCGACTCCGCAAAACGTCCACTTGTTGCTGGTATTATTTTCGACGAGGTTTCCTCTGGTGCCGATTATAAAATATCGGTTCTTGGTGCAAAGGATAAAGTGAAAATTCTTAACCCAGAGGTAATCAGCAATAGCGGGTGGAAATTACCGGAGGTAAAATCTATAGTTAGCAGTAATTTGCAGATGAACAGTTACAAGCAAATTAAAACTAAGAAGGGAACAGATATATCGTTCACCTTATCAGTTCCAACCACAACCGTTGCCCTGCAATTGGGTTTATTGCTCAAAAACCCTGATGGTGTAAATGTTGCTCTACCCAAAATTAAGGTAATGGTTAATGGAAAGGCCGTTGAGGTTGAGGTGCAGGAGCAGAAGGAGCGTTGGGGTTGGAGAATCGCTAACCTAAGTTCTGGCGAGAATAGTATCAGCGTAATTTTCCCCGACGAAAAAGTTGTAAAACCGTGGATTGGCAGTGTTGATATTTGGGCTTTTGGATTTGAGAAACAGAACGCTCAGACTATATCAATTCCAACAATGCTTGAACAAGTTGAAACCCCAATGCCACCAAAACCTTGGGAAACTGGAACAATAAAACAATCGCAACTTTTGAGGAAAATTGAGGTAAAGTAAATGCAAGATTTAAACCAAATAATCAATCAATTTATCGATGCCAAGGTTCGGCTAATTGAACCGTTTGGATCGGGTCATATAAACGATACCTACAGGGTTTTTATTAATGGCGAAAATACACCATCGTATGTTTTGCAACGAATCAACACATCAATTTTTAAGGATGTTGAGGCGCTTTGTGCCAATATCCGGAAGGTTACAGGCCATATAGAGCAAAACCTAAACGGCGACAAATCCTATAAATTGATGAAGCCGGTGGCTTCAAAATCTGGAAACGATTGGTTTGCATCGGCCGATGGCCAAACTTGGCGGGTGTTTAACTACATCCAGGATTCAACCTCAATCGATTTGGTCTGCTTTCCAAACCAAGCCAAGGAAGCGGGAAAGGCTTATGGTTGGTTCCTTGGAAAGTTGAACGATTTTCCGCATCACGAACTTGTACCAATTATTCCAGACTTTCATAATCTGAACTTTAGGCTATCGCAGCTGAAGCACGAGATTAACTTCAACCCTGCAAACAGGCTAAAGGATTGTTCAGCCGACGTTGATTTTTACCTTACACGCTCGCAGGATTTGTTAGAATTTTACGGCAAAATTGGTTCAAGCGAAATTCCTGTTCGAGTAACCCATAACGATACCAAGGTCAACAATGTACTTTTCTCGCCGGAGTGGAAGGCCATTAGCGTAATTGATTTGGACACTGTTATGCCCGGAGTAGTTCATTTCGACTTTGGCGATTCAATCCGAACAATTGCTGCAACTGCTGCGGAGGATGAGTTGGATTTATCGAAGGTTGGTATAAACCTTGAACTTTTCAAATCGTTCAGTGAGGGGTTTTTGTCGCAAATGAAACCATTCCTTACTTTGGAGGAGAAGGGTGCACTATACCTTGCTCCAAAACTTATGACCTACATTATGGGTATCCGCTTTTTGGCCGATTATCTTCGTGGCGATACCTACTACAAGGTAAAACACCCGCTACACAACATTCAGCGTGCCCGCAACCAAATGGCGCTGATAGTAGACCTAGAGCGTAAAACCGACAAAATAAAACAGATTTTAGACAAATTATAGTATGATACTTGAAAGCGAAAACAATACCGACGAGTCGGCTGTAGTTAAGGAGGAAATTTTTTCGGTGGTAAATGCCAATATTGTTGCTTTTGCGCTGCTGTTTCCCATAGCAATTGTGTGTATTGTTCCGTACATTCTTATATGGGGTGGTCATTCGTTTATAGATGGATTTAACTTTTTAAAGACCCATATGCCTCTACTTTTTTTAATTTTCATACTAGGAATTATTCTGCACGAGGGTTTGCACGGATTAACTTGGGCTTTGTTTGCAAAAAATGGATTTAAGTCGATTAGGTTCGGCATAAAATGGACACTATTAACACCCTATTGCCATTGCAACGAGCCGTTGCTACGCAACCATTACTTAATTGGCGGAATAATGCCGGGCTTGGTTTTGGGATTGTTTCCGGTAATAGTTGCCCTGATATTTGGGATAGGTTGGTTGTTATTACTTGGTATCTTTTTTATTGGCGCAGCCGGAGGCGATTTAATGGTTCTCTTTAAGTTGATTAAGGTTGATAAAAAGCATTTAATACAGGATCATCCAAAAGAGATTGGATTTTTGGTTCTCCGGGATGGCATTTAGCAAAGAATCGGATTAACCACAAAGGCGCTCGAAGGCATCACAAAGTAACACAAAGCAAATTTTTAGATTAACACCCTAAAGTATTTAATTACTATTGATTTCTTCTTTGTGTGCCTTAGTGCTTTACTTAGAGTTTCTTAGTGGTTCTTTCTTAATTCCTATAAAATAATATAAACCTATGAAGTACCTAAACTTAACCATCGTTTCCTTAGTTTTTAGTTTAGTTAGCCATTCGCAAACCACTAAAAATTACATCCAATG
>WBUV01000238.1 GCA_008933525.1 Bacteroidales bacterium
GTATTGGGGAGGCGTATACAAACAACTCTTTATTTTGCCTACTCTTTGCTTTACTAAATCCAAAATTCCCATTTTTTATGTATGAAAAACCATTCTGTTCTCCAACATCAAAGCCCAAAATAGGTTTCTCCCATATGCTATTGAGGAATATTATTGAATCGGTTTCTGCACGGAATACAAAATTTTGGGCTGTTTCAATTTGAGTATGCCACTCTTCCAGAATTGGGCAAATACTCTGGTAAGGATTAATCCTAAAAATGATTACTGAGGTTATCTGGCTTAAAGAATTTTTTATCGGAGCTAAATAATCGATATGGAGTGTTTCATGTGTGCGACAAGGATAAAAATCGGTAAAGAAAAAATTCTCTCCATTAACGATTTTCTTAACAAATTGCAAAGTTGAAGCATCGAGGGTATCAATAGGCTCGCCAAGATTAATAAGAATCTCTCCTTCTACGCTAGCAATTATTATATTGGTGTAACTCTTATTGGCATTGATTAAATCGAGACGTTTTTCGATATTTTGTTTCAAATTATCGTCCAATTGCCTATCAACCCAACTCGAAATAGCACTGGTAAGGAATGGGCTTTCGGAAAACATTCTCAAATTGGCCAACCTATCGTTGTGCCAATTAACAAATTGTTTTATTTTTATTTCGGAGATATCTTTAACATCAGTTTTAAGATGCAGAAACGCTTTTTCTTTCTCCGCATTATAAAATAATATTATGCTTGTAAGAATTAATGCGAATAGGATACTCCAAATACTTATAACCTTGCACCGAGGGTTACAACGGGTAAAAAGGGCGAGAACTCTCTTCATATCTTCATTCGGTTTAAGCATATTTCGAACTGATTAATATACTTATTTCCCTTCTCATTAACAACTACAAAATCAAATAGCGGCAAGTGAATTCAACTGCATTTTTAGCATAGCATAATTAAACGGTTTAGTAAGAACCATATTGGCTCCAAATTCTTTAGCCATTAATAAAAGGTCGTCGGCTCTGAAATAGCCACCACCCGAAATGGCTATTATTTTAGTTTCGGGGTGTGTATTCTTGACGTATTGAATAACCTCCAGCCCATCCATTTCGGGCATTATTATATCGGTAATCAACAAATCGAATGGCGATGAGTTTTCCAAATTAAGCGCATCCATTGCGCTATTGGTAACTGTTACCGAATGTCCTTCGCTCTCAATCATCTCTCTCATCGATGATGAGTAATCAATATCGTCGTCTAGTACTAGCACTCGCATAACTGTAATGTTTTATTAGGTTAAACACCTTTACTCTTTTGTTACATTACATAAGCGGGTTTGCGATTTTCATTAACCACTAACCCGCGTTGATAAGCCGCTACTTTATCAAATCTACCCCATCCTTAACCCATTTTATGGCCTTGTCGATTGGGTTAGCCTCGCTCGATGCATCAATATAGCGTTCAGTTGCCAAAATTCCCGACATTGATGCTATTGCTTTAAACTGACCACAAAGTTCAGGGGAACTAAGAATAACCGCTGACCGAAGCATCCCTTTTTCCTTGTATAGCTTTTGTCCACTTTTCATTATGCCTGAAGTTTCAGCATCGAGAGGATGTAGATTTTTCATATCGATTATTACTCCAAATGAATGAGTTGTTTCATTTTCAAGTTTCAACCTCGATTCATCGTACCATTGCTTCATTTCATTGGCGTTAATTTTGCCCGAAAAAGTAAGTAAGTACCCAGATGTTTTTTTCTCAATCCTATACATAACAGTTACTTTTTAGTTTTACCTACTCTTTTAATGGATTTTCGGCGACCTCCATATATTTTTAACCAATAGTCTTGCTAAAAATCGATGTAATCACTATCCTCAGTAACTAGCGTCACTTTTCCTTTAGCTGTTCTTGTTTTTACTAATTCCGACTCCTGAACCATATCTATATTAACTCCATGCCCATTGCCATTAGCATTATCGCTATGAGCAAATTCTTTTTTAGAGTTAACTAGATGCACCGACCGACTTTCACCATTACCACCTTTTTGCTTTCTGTTTCTGAATAAATTACTATTCTTAATATCGAGTTTGAAGTAAGCCACCGCCTCGGTCAATTGCTCTGCCTGACTACTCATCTCCTCACTACTCGATGCAAGTTCCTCGCTACCTGCAGCATTCTGCTGAACCACAACGTTCAACTGCTGAATAGCGTTATTAATTTGCTCCGCACCAGAGCGTTGCTCTAGAGATGCTGCGGCGATTTCCTGAACAAGACGAGCTGTTTTTTCTATTTCGGGAACAATATCTGAAAGTAATCTACCAGCATCCTCTGCTTCCTTAACGCCATTTTTGGTAAGAATGTCAATTTCGTCGGCAGCGACACGGCTACGTTCTGCCAACTTGCGCACCTCCGAGGCAACCACGGCAAACCCTTTACCGTGCTCGCCAGCTCTGGCAGCCTCAACCGCTGCATTAAGAGCAAGAATGTTGGTTTGGAATGCAATATCACCAATAATTTTAACCTTATCGGCTATTTGTTTCATACTTTCAACTGATTTGAAAGTAGCGCTACTGCCACGCTTAACACTATCGGCTCCTATAAGTGCAATTTTCTCGGCCTGCTGTGAGTTATCGGTATTCTGCTGAATATTGGCCACCATTTGTTCCATTGCGCTGGAAACCTCCTCGGTTGACGAAGCTTGCTCGTTAGAACCCTGCGACATCTGCTGCGACGATGAACTAATTTGAATACTTGCCGAAAGTATATTGTCGGCACCCACTGCAACCACGGAGCAAACCTCTCTGAGCTTGTTGGCCATATTTTGTAATGATTTTGCCAATAATCCAACCTCATCCTTCTGGTCTATGTCAATTGTAGCCTTAAGATTTCCTTCGGCCAACTCTTCGGCTAACCTAACGCCTTTGGCTAATGGGATGGTAATACCCCGTGATATTGCTATTCCAATTATAAGTGCAAGAATAACTGCGCTTATCATTATAATAACCATTATAATATCAGCCCTGTATGCGATTTGCTTGTTTAGGTCTGCAGTTTGCTTTGCTGCTTCAATATTATACTTAACTAAATCGGTCATTGCATTGTCTATATCAACTGCTGCTTTGTACCAAGCATCACTTTTTAGTAACTTTGTAGCATTATCGAGGTCGTTGGACATAACATAGCGCTCGCACTCAGGCATAAACGAGAGGTAGTGGTCGAGCATCCTCACAGCTCGGTCCATTAACTCCTTATCCTCATTCGAGATAACTGTTGTTGCGTACAGCTCCATTTCCTTATCGAACTTTGCCCTGAACTCTTTGAGCTGATTAAGTCTTTTTGCTTTTTCGGCATCGTCTTTAGCATAAATAAAATCGCGAAGGGCAACCCTTATTTGTTGGAAGTATGTTGATAGGTGCACAACGTTGCCTAGCGGCACTGTCATCTTCTCGTATAGTTGAGTATCGGCCTTGGCAATCTGGTTAATTTTGGCCATTCCAAGTATGCCAACAGTTGCGCAAAGCGCAGCTATTAAAACATAGCTACTTATTAGCTTTGTTCCAATTTTAATATTTTTGAGTTTCATAACCATACTGTATTAGTTGACATTAAAAATCAGTATAGTAAAGTTACCCTTGAGTTTTATCTATAACTAGAGCTCTAGTACGCAATTATAATATTTAGGTACGAATACTTTAAATTGTTTGCAATGCAACAATATCATCATCTGTATATTACAGAATAAAACGAGGCGTATTTCAAGAAATCTATGTAAAAAATTCTATTCCATTAGGTATTTACCACAACAAAAAGGTGTCTTAAGCAAGACACCTTATAACTCAATACACTTCATATCTCAGAAATTCTCAAAATCATCATCTGCAAAAGCAGCTTTAGTTTTATTGGACTTGACATCAAACTCCAAATCTGACTCATCCTTTAAATTAATCTTAGCCCCTTTAGAATAACCATTCCCTTTTACTTTATTAAATTGATTAACTTTTAATTGTTTTGTATCGTAAGCAACTTTCTTATTATCTATTTTGCTTATCCGAAGTTTTGTTGTTGAATTTTCAATTTTAAAGAACGAAACGCCTTCTGTTAACTGCTCTGCCTGGCTGCTCATTTCTTCGCTGCTCGATGCCAACTCCTCACTACTTGCAGCATTTTGCTGAACTACTACGTTCAACTGCTGAATTGCATTGTTTATTTGCTCTGCGCCAGAGTTCTGTTCAATTGATGCAGCCGCAATTTCTTGCACTAATTTTGCTGTTTTTTCAATTTCAGGGACAATGTCAGCAAGCAATCTACCTGCATCCTCAGCCTCCCTCACTCCATTCTTGGTTAAAACATCAATTTCATCGGCAGCCACTCTACTTCGCTCAGCCAGCTTACGCACCTCCGATGCAACCACGGCAAATCCCCTACCATGCTCGCCAGCCCTAGCAGCCTCAACGGCTGCATTTAATGCTAAAATGTTTGTTTGAAAAGCAATATCTCCAATAATCTTAACTTTATCAGCAATCTGCTTCATGCTCTCAGCCGATTTAATAGTTGCTTCGCTTCCTCGCTTAATACTGTCGGCTCCTAGCAGAGCTATTTTTTCGGCTTGCTTGGAGTTATCTGTATTTTGCTGAATATTAGCTACCATCTCCTCCATTGAACTAGAAATCTCCTCGGTTGATGATGCCTGTTCATTGGAGCCCTGGGACATTTGCTGCGACGATGAACTAACTTGAATGCTTGCCGAAAGAATATTATCCGATCCTGCCATAACCGCGGATACAACCTCTCGGAGTTTTTCCACCATATTTTGCAACGATTTTGCAAGAACTCCTATTTCGTCTTTTTGGTCAATATCTAACTTAGCCATTAAATCGCCAGAAGCAATCTCCTGTGCAAAAGTCACAGCCTTTCTTACAGGTCCAACAACGGCCTTAGTTAAAACGATGGTAAGAATAACCGAAAATATTATACCAATCACAATAGCTAAAACCATTAGTATCTCGGCCTGCAAAGCACTTTGGCGATTAGTTTTAACCATTAAGTTCGTATTGTCAATATTGTTTGAAGTTAACTCATCAAAAGTCCCTCCCATTTGGTTTGAAATCGGCACCATTTTTTGATACTGCTCCTTGTAAACACTAAACAAGCGGTTCTTCTCTTCAGAATTGGTGGTTTCGGATAGTTGCTTAATGGTTTCATCCAAAACAACATATACATCTCTCCATGCTTTATACTCAGCATCAACTTTTGCCATTAGTGCCCGTCCTTTATCTGTTTGCCTTGGCCTTGAAAGAATAGATGAATAAAGTTTATCAACCTTGCTCCACGATTCATTCCTCTGACGAAGAATATCGGCAAACTCTTTTCTTGCATCGGTGGAGTTGTCGTAAATAAATACCTCGAGCGTTTGCGCCCGAATCTTCATGCGCTCCACATTCATACTCAAATACTCAGTAAGGTCTGGAATTCTATTTACCCCAATATTATTCATAGAATTCGACAATTGGGAAATTTGAAAATACCCGATTCCGCCTACAACCAAAGCGATAAAAGCCATTGCACCTAGGGTTAGCGACAGCTTTGTTCC
>WBUV01000239.1 GCA_008933525.1 Bacteroidales bacterium
GTGTAAATGTATGGCGCCAATTTATTGAAGCCCCAAGGTTTGAGTAGGAGTTAGTACTAATGGTTGAAAACTTGAAATAGTCGTTACTTTGATAGTAAAATAATCCAAGTTGATTGTTCTTGTTAATATCCCTATTATATAATGCGGATATATCATAAAAATTTGAATTACTATTTCTGATAGTAGGCTCGTTTATTTTTGCCAAAATCCAATCGGAGTATGACGATCGAGCGCTTAAAAGTATTGTGCTGGTGTCTTTTTTTATGGGTCCTTCAACTGTTAGGTTGGCCGTAATGGGGTTAATGCCTCCTCGTGCTGTGAAGTTCTTTCTATTTCCTTGCTTGGTAATTACATTAAAAATTGACGATAGCCGGCCTCCGTACTGTGCAGGGATATAACCTTTATAGATTGAGAAATCCTTAATAATATCGGAGTTAAAAGCAGGGAAAAACCCGAATACGTGAAAAGTGTTATATATTGGAACTTTGTTGATATAGAATAAGTTTTGGTCGCTACCACCACCTCTTACATTTAAGCCCGCTGATCCTTCGCCAACGCTAACAATACCCGGCAAAGTTTCCGAAACCTTAATAATGTCTCTTTCGCCCATCATCATTGGAATTTCTTTGATGTTTTTGGGCGTTATTTTTTCCATGCCAGGGCTTTTGGTGGTAATGTTTGTTTTGCGATCGGCTTTTACGGTAACTTCTTGAATCGATATTACCGCTTTTTCCAGTTGTGTCTCAAATTCTCCATCGGACAGTATCTCGAAAAGGAATTTCTTTGTACTATATCCCAAACAATCGAACCGGACATTGTATTTTCCAGAATTTACAGCAATGTTTAAAATTCCATTCTCGTTGGTTACGCCTCCTAACCCTAGCTCCTCAATGTTTATGGTGGCTCCAATAATTGGCTCTCCTGTTTCTTTGTCGGTTATTTTACCTTTAATTTTTGTTTTTACTACTTTATTCCCATTCTGATTTTTCCCAATTGTAATTTGCTCAATTACATCAGGTTTTCTGCCTACAAGGTATCTTTTTTCTATTTCGGTAATTTCTTCCGTAATGCTTTTGACGGTGTCATTATTTTTCGCGTCAACGTATGGTGGAAGTTCCGAAATTAGCATCTTGCTTTTAGCGATGATTAAATTGTTGTGCCAGACTTGAACTTTGAAATCTGTTTCTTTAAGTACGAAAGCCAACGCGTCGTAAACCGAAATACTATCAGTGTTAATCGAAACTCTTAATTCGCTGAGAGATGGGTCGGAGTAAAATATTTTTACGTTAGTTTTGGAATGAATGTATTCAGTGAATTCAACAAAATTATTATTGTTGAAATGGAGTGCAATAATTATTTTATTCGGGTTACCTAGGCTTATCTTAACTATAAGAATAAAGGAAAGGATAGTTATTATATTTTTCACTTGGAGATAAGGTTATTACAGTAATTTATTAAATGTCTAAGGGATTCATTTGACGCATGTGCCACATTTATTTTGTGTTGACGTAGGTATGTTTTAATGTTGGTCTGCAAATTAGGATCAAATGCTTTAATGAATGTCCTATTATTTTTGTACTTGTGTATTTTTCCATCAACTTTCACGAACGATTCGCGTAAAGGGTCGGTGAAAAAGTATGGCGAGGATGCCTGAAGTGTATTCAGTTTATACTCTTTGCTCCAGAGGTAAAGTATTTTAAATTCTCCATCGCCAATTTCTTCGAAAATTCTATTTTGATAATTGTCAAAGGAAAATATTGTAAAATTATTCTCGCCCATGCTAAATCCGTCAATCCAAGCATTTGAAAGTTCAACAGTGTTAGTCGATCCAAATTGGTTGCTATACATTAAATAAATACACTGATTGTATACGTTGTAGTTTAAAAGGCAGTTTGAAAAATTAGTATTCTTAATTGAAATCGATCCTTTTGAGTAATCCTTTGAGTATAAAAATGGGTGACCCTCGGCTCTATAGTAGTTGACCTTATTCCCAATACCATTTACTAAATTCGGATTTGCACCATAAATTGAGTCAAAAATTGCAGAGGATTGTATTTCAGGATTTACTGAAATTTTACTTTGACTAAATACACTGTAGGGTAATATTAGGGCTGCGATAATTGTAAAAACGGTATTCTTTTTCATAAAACAGAGCCTTGGTATTTAAAATTTGCAAGTAAAGATATTTATTTCGAGCAAACTATTTTCATTGTGGACTAAGAATGATTTGTAAAAGTTAGACAATTAAAATCTGGATGAGCTTAATAAGTTTGTTTTAAAATCCTTAAAAAAGTTTCTATTATAATTATGCTCTTCATCTATTGTCCTGTAAGTTAATTCTAGTCTTATTAACATTAGAATTTGCCACAAAGCAAGTTTTTAAAATAACAGAGTTACCATGCTTGTTGGCATTTGCTCCGCTTTTTATCAGGCTCAATTTTTATACTCACGATTAATGATAACTCTTAGTAAATCAGTTTTTTTGGTTATTTTGATCGACTGTAAGTTGCATGCATTTTAATATAATGTCAATAACTTAATTTGACTCAAGAGTTAAAATGTTATAATTTGTAACCGTATTTAAAACCAAACCAAATCTAAACTTTTTTATTTATGAGAAAATTGTTTTTGTTTCTCACGCTTTTCTTTGTGTTGATATACGCTCAATTAACCGCTCAAAACATTAAAATTTCAGGTGTTGTTAGTGCTTCGGATGGAAATCAACCTTTACAAGGTGTTTCAATTATTGTAGTGGGGTCTGCTGCAGGTACAGTTACTAATACTGAGGGTAAATACGAAATTAGCGTTTCGCCATTGGCTAAGCAGCTGAGATTTAGTTTTATTGGTTATAAAACTGTAGAAATCGATATTAATAATCGAAGTAAAATTGATGTAATCCTTGAGTTGGAATCCATCGATGTTAAGGCTGTTACGGTTACTGCATTGGGTATCCTTAAAGCCGACAAGGCCACAGGTTATGCAATTCAGAGTGTTAGCGGTGAGGATATATCTAAATCCCGTGAGTCAAATATTGTAAATTCACTTCAGGGAAGAATCTCAGGTGCAGTAATTACCAATACTTCTGGTGCTGTTGGTGCTTCATCAAGAATTGTACTTCGTGGTGCTAATTCATTGAGTTCCGATAATCAACCGCTTTTTGTTGTTGACAACGTAATTCTAAATAATTCCAACTTCGGAAATACTTATACCGAAGGGGTTAACCGTGGTAGCGGTATTTCCGATATCAACCCTAACGATGTTGAGAGTGTTACTGTGCTTAAAGGACCTAACGCAGCAGCATTGTATGGCTCTAGGGCTGCGAATGGCGTTGTAATTATTAAAACTAAATCGGCCGACAAGGATCGTCGGTTTGGCTTCTCGTTCAATAGTACATCAAGTATTGAAACTCCTTTACGGTTGCCAAGTTTTCAGAATAAGTATGGACAAGGAACCGGGGGCGTATTTGAGTTTTACGATGGTTTGGGTGGAGGTAGTAACGATAATGTTGATGAGAGTTGGGGCCCAAGGCTCGATATTGGATTACAAATTCCCCAATGGAACTCTCCAATTATTAATGGTGTTCGCCAGCCAACTCCCTGGGTTTCGTACCCAAGTAATGTTGCCGATTTTTTTGAGTTTGGTAAAACTTTAACCAACAATGTGGCTGTTGAGGGCAGTGGCGACGATTATGCTGTGCGCTTTTCGTACACAAATACATCGCAAACAGGGATGGTTCCCAATACTGATATTACAAGGAACAATTTTCAGATTAATGCGATTGCTTCGCCATACAGCAATTTGGCCATAAATGTTACAGGAAACTACATGAATACCAAAAGTGAAAACATGCCTGTATACGGATATAGTGCTCAAAACGTAATGCAGCAATTTATGTGGTTTGGCAGGCAGGTCGATGTGGTCGATCTTAAGCAGTATCGTAATCCTGATGGAACCCTTAGGAATTGGAACTACAACTATCACAATAATCCATACTTCACGCTATACGAAAACCTTAATGGTGTAGAACGAGATAGGCTGTTAGGACAAACTTCTGCAACGTTAAAACTAGCAGATTGGATTAGTTTTAAAACTGGTGCGGGTATCGATTACTATACAAACTATAACACAGCCCGTTCGGCTTTTGGCGATATTGAAAGTCCTCACGGATATTACGGTGAATCGAAAAGAACCTTTAGGGAGGTAAATGTTGACTTTCTTTTCCAGATAAATAAGCGTTTTTCTGAAAAACTTGGATTTTCCATTAACCTAGGAGGTAATAGGATGGATCAGTACGTACAAACGTACAGTGCGGCTGCTAATGAGTTGGCTGTTGAGGGTGTTTATACTCTTAGCAATTCAAGAACAAATGTACTTCCTGTTAATTTTATGTCAACTAAACGAATTAACAGTTTGTTTTTTAATGGGCAGTTTGAATGGAAAAATGCACTATTTGTTGATTTTACAGGCCGTAACGATTGGTCTAGCACTTTGCCTCAAACAGGAAATTCGTTTTTCTACCCTTCTGTGAATATTTCAGCGATTTTGTCCGACCTTTTCCAAATTCAATCCAGAAGGTTGAGTTATGCTAAAGTTCGATTAGGATGGGCTCAGGTTGGTTCCGATACCGATCCCTATCAACTTAAACCTGTGTATCGATTTGGGCAAGGATGGAATGCATCTACTCGCTTACCAAGCATTTATATACCTAACGACTATCCAAATAAAAGTATTAAACCTCAAAAAACCGAATCGTTCGAAGTTGGAACCGATTTTAGGTTTTTTACCAATAGGCTTAGCTTGGATATTACATACTATAACCAAAAGTCCTACAACCAAATTATAAGGGTGCCCATAACAGCCACAACAGGGTATACTTCGGTTATTGTTAATGCAGGACAAATCGACAATAGTGGCGTTGAATTAATTATTGGTGCAACTCCAATTAAGAAAAGGCGTGGATTAGAATGGAATATTCTCGTGAATTTTGCCAAGAACAACAACGTAGTACGGAGCCTATACAAAAATATAGATAATTACGAATTAGGTTCTTATTGGGATTTAAAGGTTCTGGCTATTCCTAATCAGTCCTTTGGTGCCTTTTATGGATATGATTTTGCCCGCAATGACGATGGCTCAATTATTCATATCGATGGTTTACCAGTTCAGGGCGATTTAAAGGTTTTAGGCAACTATACTCCCGATTGGATTTGTGGGGTTAATAATGAGTTTAAGTACAAAAAGCTCAGTTTTAGTTTCCTTGTCGATTCTCGTTTTGGAGGCGATATTTATTCCATGACAACTACGTGGGGACGTTACTCAGGAGTGCTCGAAGAGACTTTAATTGGCCGCGAGGGCGGAATTATTGGAAAAGGTGTTAAGCCAGGCTCCAATGGCGTTTGGGTTGAAAATGATATTGTTGTATCGGCCGAAGAGTACAATAAAGCAGCGTACATAAGCAATGTTGCGTATTCAAGTATTTTCGATGCTAGTTTCATTAAACTTCGCGAAGTACGAGTAGGATTTACTATTCCCAGCATCGAAAATACTTGAATACGCAACATTGCTTATG
>WBUV01000240.1 GCA_008933525.1 Bacteroidales bacterium
CTTCAGCAGAGGTTGTTAAGGTAGTTGTTAAGAATTATGGAGGGGCAACAGTTAACACTCCTTTTGATGTTGGATACTCTCTGGACAATGGAACAACATGGGTTAAAGAAAGTTTTTCAGCGCCAATAAACTCTGAACAAGAAATTGAATTTACCTTTGTCCAAACTGCAAACTTCAGCGTTGCAGGTCTAAAACAGTTAAAGTTTAAAACCTTCCTGACTGGCGATGAGGATACAGGAAACGACACCTACGGAACGGCTTTCTACGTTTACCCTCAGGTGAATTATCCGTATCAAACTTCTTTTGAGACATCAAACGGCAACTGGTACAGTTACGGATCAAATAGTAGTTGGGCATGGGGTGTACCCTCAGGAACAACAGTTGACACTGCTTCCAATGGCACCAAAGCATGGGTAACAAATCTTTCAAGTACCTATAATTTCAATGAATACTCCTACTTGGAGAGTCCTTGCTTTAACCTAACAACTGCAATCTATCCTGTTATCTCGTTCCAATACATTATGCAAACCGAGGCTACCGAAGACGGATTTGCGATGGAATATTCCATTGATGGCGGATTAACTTGGAGTGAACTCCCTGCAAATGTAAACTACGCCCACAATTGGTACGATACCCCTACTGTAACAGCTCTAGCCAAAGCAGGATGGAGCCAAAATCAAAGCACATACCTAACAGTGAAAAATCTACTTCCTGCCGATGCAATTGGAGTAGATGGGGTTAAGTTTAGATTTGTATTTGCTTCAAATTCAACAAATTCATTTGAAGGAGTTGCCATAGATCAGTTTAAGGTTTATGAACTCCCTAACGATTTAAGTATTACAGCCCTTACCAGCCCAGTTAATGCATGCGAAATTGTTAGTGCCGTTAAATTAACTTTTAATGTTAAAAATATTGGTTACCGGCCAATGCTTAATGGACAAACAGTTCCAATAAAAGTAAAGGTTGATAATGCCGATGTTGTTTCGGAAACACTTACACTTGCAGCAGATTTTAACCTAAATGATGTTCTCTCATTCGAAACGACAAACAACTATAACCTTTACGCAGCAGGTGTTCACAACGTAAATGCTTATACCAATTTAACTATTGACGATGACCGAACAAACGATACGTTAAAAACTCAAGTTACCGTTACCGGTATGCCTGGCTATACATTGGGTGCCGACATTGGCACAACTACCTTCCCTGTTATACTCGATGCTGGTGCAGGTTATACCTCTTACTCTTGGTACGAACTTCCCGACGTAGTGACAATTAAAGGATCGAACCAAACCTACTCCGTTGCTGCTGAAGGAGATTTTAGAGTAATAATTGAAAATGCGAATGGTTGTAGCGCAACCGACGATATTAAAGTCATCAACTCCGATAAAAATGTTGGAGTTACAGCAATAAATAATCTCAGCAATGCTTGTACACATCCAACCCCAATTAGTCCTGAAATTACTCTAAAGCATTTTGGGAATGTAGACTATGTTGGAACCGAAATAATACCTGTTGCAGTAATGGTAAATGGTGTAGAAGTTTTAAATGAGAACTTTACCACGCCTACCGATTGGGCAGTAGACGCAACTGCTCCATTCACATTTGCAGGCACAATAGATATTTCGGAAAAAGGAACTTACAATATTGCCATTTACACCAAGCTGCTAAAAGACCTAAATAAAACAAACGATACCACAAAAATCACAGTTACAACTTACGGCGATCCAACGGTTTCGCTTCCTGTCGATACTGTTTCATCAACACAAGGCGATACCCTTAAGTTTGGTGTTCCGGATGACTATACAGGATATTTATGGGAACAAAAACTTCTTGGCGAAACATCGTGGACTTCAGTTGGAACATTAGACACACTTAAACTGAATGTGGTTTCCAACAGCTTACGATCGGCAACTTACCGGATAACTGTTACTGATGCTTGTGGCACAGCAGAAGATAGCGTTTTTGTCAACGCTCAGGATTTAGGAGTGTTTGCAATTGACGAACCTTTAGCATCGTCGTGCTACAACCCAGAGGGTACAGTCTTTAAAATGAGAATTAAAAACTTTGGCCAGGATGTTTACAAAACGGGGACGAGCATATCTGCTGTTCTAACAACTCAATCAATTCAAAAAAATTTGAATTTTAATCTTTCGGCCGACTTGACCCCCGGAAACATGGCATTAGTTACTTTTGACGAGCCAGTAATGCTAGAAGTTGGAACACATTTCGTTAATGTCTCCACTTCAATTGATGGTGATCCCAATCCCGATAACGACTTTATTGAAAGTGTGTTCACTATTAATCCTACTCCAACAGTTAATATTGAACCAGATACTCTTTACAAAGTATTTAAGTCAACATCTTACCTTATTTCTCCTACATATTCTGCTGATTGTAGTAGTTACTTATGGCAAGATGGGTATACAGAAGCAACCTATCACATAACTAATCCAAATTACGATAAATACAAGGTTATAGCAAGTAACTCCAATGGTTGTTCTGCAACCGATTCATTGATACTTATTACAACGGATCTTGGAATTACAGCAATAAAATCGCCAACAAATAAATGTGCTCTTACTGACAATACTCCTGTTACTATTACGCTAACAAACTTAGGCAATAGAACAATTCTAGCAGGAACTCAGGTAAAGGTAAAAACTTATGTGAACGGCACATTGAATTCCACCCAAACGGTAGATTTAGTTGCCGATTTACTTGTTGACAGCAGCACCGACATTACACTTCCTGGAACAATAGATTTAGGTGGATTACCTAACGCATCGATTTATGCCGAGATAGAACCATTGGTTGTTAAGGATGTAGAATCGTCGAATAATTCTATGGACAAAACTGTATATTCAACAGGAGAACCAACTGTTTCGCTTGGAGCAGACAGGGATGTTCATGCGTTTAGCGAAACTCTTTCGCTTACTGGCACGTTCGACACTTATACATGGTATAAAAATGGCTCTCCAGTTGGAAATTTAAGCACATACGATGCTACCTCAACAGGAACATACAGTGTTACAGTTTCTGACTTTAGCGGATGTACAGGTTCCGATGATGTTGTGCTTACATTCTATGTTGACGATATCAGTATGCTTACACTAAATACCCCCAATACATCGGATGGCTGTAACCTTGATGCTGCAGAGGAAGTTAATGTCACCATAAAAAATACCGGAACATGGACTATACCTCAAAACACAGTGTTTGAGCTTGGTTTCTTCCAAAATAATGAAAAGAAAACCGAGAATTACACGCTTACATCTCCATTTGCACCAAACGAAACTTTAGAAATTCCATTGGTTAGCACTATGGACTTTACTACTAAAAAAACACACGATGTTAACGTTTGGGTTAAACTAACCAACGATATGTACACAACCAACGACACATTAAAAACACAGGTTGCAGCATACCCAGTAGTATTGGTTAGTTTAGGAGATGATATCATTTCGAATAAAGCAGAAATACTTGATCCTGGGGCGGGTTATTCTTCATATCTATGGAGCACTGGAGCAACTACACAAACCATAACTGTAAGCACAACTGGTGAGTACTGGGTTGAGGTATCGAATGCCTATGGATGTAGTGCTAAAGACTTTATTAATTACACATTTGTAGCGGAACCCGATCTTCAACTCTTGGAACTTAACACTGCAAACTCCAGCTGCACACTGAGCAATACGGAAACTGTTAGCGTTAAAATTAAGAATACCGGCAATTATGTATTTACAACTGGTGAGCAGATTAATCTTGAACTGCAAAATACCGGAGTTACTGTAGCTAACGAAACACTAACTCTTACAGAGGACTTACTACTAAATACAACTGTTGATTATACCTTTACTCAAAAGGTTGACCTTAGTAATCCTTCATCGTATACTATAAAAGTTATTCTTTCTCAAATTAAGGATGCTCAATCATCAAACAACACTCAGGAGAAAAGCATCACAGTATGGGGCAACCCGGCAGTTAATTTAGGAAACGATACCACAATTTGTCAAGGTAGCACGCTAACACTTAATGCAGGCAATACAGGTTCAAATTATTTATGGAATACTACGGAAACAACCCGAACAATTGAGGTTTCAACAACAGGATTGTATTGGGTTGATGTAACCGACTCACACAGCTGTACAACTCGCGACGAGATTCAGGTAAACTTCAGCACACCTCCTACTGTGACACATTCTGCAATTAGCCCTGTATGTTTAAATAGCGAACCTATAACGCTTACTGGAGGCTCGCCTAGTGGTGGAGTTTATACGGGACCAGGAGCAAGTAACGATACCTTTACTCCATCTACAGCGGGAGCAGGTACGCATACACTTACCTACACTTATATCGATCCTTACGGATGTTCAAGCAGCGTAGATGTTGATATAATAGTGAATCCTTCGCCTGTTATCGATTTGGGTGAAAATAGATCCATATCTGCACCAACAGTCCTTGATGCTGGAGCAGGTTTTGTATCTTACAAATGGCAGGATAACTCAACACAGCAAACTTTCACTGTAGAAGAAAGTGGCTTATATTCCGTTACCGTAACCGATAACAACGGTTGCACAGGTTACGATGAGGTTTATATAACATTCTTGGAGACTCTTGATGTGTATGTCTCAAGTTTAGTATCGCCTACCAGTAGATGTTTTAACAACACTGCTCAACCCGTAACTGTTGAATTGACAAATAGGGGAAGCAAAACCTTTACTACAGGCGAAAAAATTGAGGTAAGCTACAGAATTGGAACAGATCAACCTAAGAAGGAGGAAATTACATTTACATCGAATTTTGCACAAAACAATAAATTAGAGTACACTTTCAACGGAAATGAATTGCAAAACACCGGCAACTACACATTTACATGCTATACCACAATTGCAGGAGATAAGGGCGATTCAACCGAATTCAATGTATCAATTTACACAAAGCCAAATCTTAACTTAGGCCCAGATACATTTAAAACAAGTCTGCCTTATGTGCTTCAATCCGGCATAGGAAATGTTTCTTACCTTTGGAATACTGGAGCTACAAGTGCTTCTATTACAGTATCGCAGCACGGTAAATACTGGCTAACCGTAACCGATGCCAACTCTTGTGCCGCTTCAGATACCATAGTAATTTGGTGGCCTGTTAGCGCCGAAATAATTTCGGGAATCAACGCTAAGATCAAACTATTCCCAAATCCGGTTAAGGATGAACTTAATGTATGGATCGAATCCGAAAAGGCTGAAACTTACACATTGGAATTAATCAATCCACAAGGATTAATTGTTCACAAGCAACAAACTATTTCTTCGGATAAGATTACCGATGTTATTCAGGTGGAAAAACTTACACCAGGTATGTATATGCTCCGAATAAGCACAGGTAAAGGCTCTGGGGTTTTCAAAGTGATAGTAACTAGAAACTAATCAACTAATTCCGGTTACTTAAATGGGATGCCAATCAATAGGCATCCCATTTTTTCGAGAAAACAAAAAAGAGAAATCTAATAGAACTATCATTTATTTAACGATACTAACTATATTAT
>WBUV01000241.1 GCA_008933525.1 Bacteroidales bacterium
GCCCCACTATAGCCCAACAACTCTGCAACTCCGTATACAATAAAAACAAATGCTGGTGTTGTAAATATTGAATTCTGAATGGTTCTAATCCTGTTCAAAAGAATTGACCAGCCAATTGCGCCTGCAATTCCAACAAATGCCGCAAAAGTGAACGACGAAAGTATTTTGCCAATTATCAACCCAACCTGTAAATTACCGCTCTTATTGGCCTCTATCAATGCCAATGCAAAAACAATACAGAGCACATCGCTCAGAGCCGATTCCAAGACTAGAATAGTTCTTGATTCCTCCTTTATTTTAAGCAAACGAACCATTGGAATTACTACTGCCGAGGAGGTCCCACCCAAAATTGCACCAAGAGTAAGGGCTACAAGCAAGTCTAAATCAAAAAAGAAGTAAGCAATTAGCCCTACAATCAATAAAGTCGCAAAAAAATTGATAACAGTCAGAGCCATCGAGCCCTTTATGGAGTTCTTCAGTTCCTGAAGTTTTAGTCCAAGTCCCCCTTCGAAAAGAATTATCACCAGAGTAATTGAAGTAAACATTGGGCCAGCCACACCAAAATCCTCAGCGTGAACTACACCAAGTATTGGCCCAAAAAGTAAACCAACAAGCATTAAAAGCAACACATCGGGAATACCTTTTTTTTCGAATATTCCAGAGAACCAGTGCGAGAGGAATACTATAGCCCCTACAATAAGTATGGTTAATGCTGAGTTCATAATATTGCTATTTGTTGTTCCCCAAAAATACCATAAAATAGTTAAAGTTGCGTTTCAAATTGTTCTTTAAACAAAAAGGCTGGTGTACTCGATGCTTTGGATAATCTCACTCCTAAGGTTTTAACAAAAAAATTGAGTCGATGTCCCTCCAAACATTTTAAAAACAGTTTTTTCTAAATGCAAAACATTGTACAATAATTAAATATCAAAAATTTATATTAATTTGTTATTGAAAATTAATCAATTGAAACATAACAAAAACGCCCAAAAGGTTTGCAGCGTAAAAATAGGACATCTCTTGTATGCAATGTGAGAATCTATTGAACACAATAAAAGGACTATTAATCCTAACCAAAAGCCCAAAGGGCTTATAGCATAAACACAGGGCATCGCCCTGTGATTTAGAGTAAACAACTAATCAAGCCCTGAAGGGGCGTAAGCAAAAAGCTAAATCTATGCCACAATCACTATCGAAAGTCTACGTTCACATAACTTTCAGTACAAAAAACAGAGAGAATACAATTGATGACAGCATCCAAGAACGTCTTTTTGAGTACATAGGAGGAATTTGTAAGGGAATGGACTGTAAGCCAGTAAAAATTGGAGGACATTACGACCACATTCACATTCTATGCTTATTATCTAGGAAGATTGCTCAAACTCAATTACTAGAAAACATTAAAAAAGAATCATCAAAATGGATAAAAACTATTGGAGATAAATACATTAATTTTTACTGGCAGAATGGATATGGCATTTTTTCAGTAAATCCATCGGAAATAGATATCGTTACAGATTATATAAATAATCAGAAAGAACATCACAAGAAAAAAAACTTTAAGGACGAATATTTGGCGTTTTTAAAAAAATATAATGTGGAATATGACGAGAAGTACTTATGGGATTAAATGCTTTTGCCCCTTCAGGGCAATACTTTCTTATAGGTAATGCCTCAGGGCGATGCCCTGAGTTAGTGCTTCGGCACCTTTGGTGCAAAATAGAACGCAATAAAAGTCCGAAGGACTTACAGCATAAACACAGGGCATCGCCCTGTGATATAGAGCAAATCAGCACATCATGCCCTGAAAAAGCGTTAGCAAATTGAGTGTAACGAAAAGCACCTCTCGGAGTAAGCGCTTTTGACCATTTAGGGCAATACTTTACGATGAGTAATGCCTCAGAGCGATGCCCTGAGTTGATACTTTTGCACCTCTGGTTCAGTATAGAACGCAATAAAAGTCCGAAGGACTTACAGCATAAACACAGGGCATCGCCCTGTGATATAGAGCAAACAAACTACTCGAGCCCTGAAGGGGCGGAAGCATAAAACTCAAACATATATGTCAAATACTTTTATGTAAATTCAATCCGTCAAATTAACCCAATTGTGTGTTTTATTAACCAGATTATTTTATAGCTTTATTAATGAAACATAAATAATTTAAACATTCTGCAATGTTTTTTGTAGTAGATATAAATATAAAATTGATGTATGAAAAAGGTTCTACTAACAGGAGCAACGGGCTATATTGGTAAGAGACTATTACCTGTTTTAGTCGATAAAGGTTACAACGTTGTTTGCTGTGTAAGAGATAGGAATAAGTTTCATCCCGAAGAATCAATTAAGAGCAAAATTCAAATTATTGAAGTTGATTTGAGCATAAAAGAAACGCTAAACAACATTCCTCCCGATATAGATTTTGCCTATTACCTTGTTCACTCTATGTCAACCTCCAGTGATTATGACGAATTGGAGAAAATATCAGCTATTAATTTTCGAGAAAGACTTAATGAAACCAACGTAAAGCAAGTAGTTTACCTAAGCGGGATTGTTAACTCCCAAAACTTATCGAAACACCTAAATTCGAGGAGAAATGTTGAAATTGAATTAAGTAAAGGCAATTTTGCGCTAACTACTGTTCGGGCGGGAATAATAATTGGATCGGGAAGCGCATCGTTCGAGATAATTCGCGATTTGGTTGAAAAACTACCCATTATGATTGCTCCCAAATGGTTGAAAACAAAATGTCAACCTATTGGGGTATCGGACGTGATTAAGATCTTAACCGATATTCTGAATAACGAAAAAACGTTCAATAAAAGCTATGACATTGCTGGCGATGAGGTTCTTACCTACAAACAAATGCTCCTTGAATTTGCTTCGGTTCGTGGATTAAAGAGGTATATCTGGACAATTCCTGTTATGACCCCCAAACTATCGTCGTATTGGCTATTCTTTATAACTTCAACTTCGTACAAGCTTGCCACATCGCTGGTCGACAGTATGAAAGTTGAAGTAATTGCAAGAGATAATGAAATAATGAAGTTGCTCAACATTGAGCCATTGTCATATAGAGATTCCATTAAAAAAGCTTTTAAACAGATTGAACAAAATGAGATTGTCTCAAGCTGGAAAGATTCAACTATAAGTGGGATTCTAAATTTTAAAATTTCTGATTACATAAAAGTCCCTACCTATGGATGCTATAGAGATATTCGTAAAAAGCAAATTATTGATATAGATGTATGTATCGAAAATATTTGGCGAATTGGTGGAGAAACAGGCTGGTATTATGCCAATTGGCTATGGAAGTTAAGAGGTTTTATCGATAAAATTTTTGGAGGTGTAGGCTTAAGGAGAGGTAGAACCAATATTAGCAATATACAAGCAGGCGACACTCTAGATTTCTGGCGTGTTTTATATGCAAACAAAGCCGATAAACGATTACTTCTTTTCGCCGAAATGAAACTTCCAGGCGAAGCTTGGCTAGAATTTCAGATTAAAGACAGCTGGCTTATTCAAACAGCAACATTCCGACCAAAAGGATTATACGGCAGAATTTACTGGTATGCAGTGCTCCCTTTGCATGGTATTATTTTTAGAGGGATGATTAATAAAATAACCAAAAGTAATACACGATAGAGCAGAAAGAACTTTGGGTTTGATTTGACACAAATAGAAATTGATTGTTACTTTTCGTGCCAGAAGAACAACTATAATCTAAGGCAAGGCTTTTTACACGGACTCACCCCAACCCTCTCTATCTGACTCCGCCAGTAGGCGGATAGGCTTTATGATTGATACTTAATTAAAAGATTTGAATGCTAGGTTTAAAGCAAGAATAGTGCCTTTGAGTTAGGTAAAGTTTAACGCACAGACTCACCCCAACCCTCTCTATCTGACCGATAGAGAGGGAGATTCACTAAACGTTGTTTCTTACATTCCCCCCTCTTTACCACCGACAAGCGGAAGAGAGGGGCTGGAGGTGAGTTATTACTACCAATACTGTTAATAAAAAACTAACTAGAAATTTCTTCTAACGTGGTTTATTTTTTAGTTTTAGGAAAGTAAAATGTTTCACTCTTATGATTTTGTAATTCATATTATTTTAAAACTAATAAGCCATAATGCACTTTATGTCAGAATCATTACCTATTTGCAAAATTTGTAAACGTAATGCTGCAGATGAGACTGGTTCACACTTATTGACAGCATGGCTAATTGCATCAGTATATGATGAAAGTGGAAGAAATAGGGATTATGAAATCATTTTCAATATGAATGAAAAATTTTTTAGAAAACCTTATTTTGGAAGAAATATCTTACCTGATAAAATTGAAGATATTATTGGCAAAAAAAAAGAAGAGATTGACTTTAAAAATCAAAAGCATGCATTTGTAGAAAACCATATTTTCTGTAAACATTGTGAGAAACGATTTAAAATTATTGAAGATGAATTTTTAAATAAAATACACAGAAAGTTAAGACTTGAAAACTTTTCTATATTAAAAAACAAGAAATATTCTATTCAATTAATAGATAATAATTTGATTCTTAGATTATTTTTTTACTCTCAAATCTAGAGAGTGTCGGTTACTGACAATATATCTTTTAAAATATCATCGAAATTAGAAAATAAAATTGGTAGTATTTTAAATGCAACATTAGCATTAACTCTGAAGGAAACATTAATAAACTTAGGAAAATTTGAAAAAGAAATAAAAAGTATTCCATTAATTGTTATTAAATTAGAAAAGCCAGAAGACACTACAAAATTATCTGTTTTCTTCCATTTAAAATACACAAAACCTTACAGCATCCTTTTAAATGATTATATAATTCTTCTTTACGAAAAAGAAAGTCATTTAAAAAGTATAAAACAAAGTTTTTTTGGCATTACTGACTTAATTGGTAATACAGAATTAGTCAATATGAATGAAAGTTCCTTCAAATTAGGCTATATTAAAGATAAAGACTTCCAAGAATCTCAAAAAAAGCTTATTAAGAATCAAAGTGAAAATGACTTTAAAGATTTAAGAAAACTATACAGGGAAAGATCTAAATCCATTTTTGGAGAATATCCGAAAGAAATTTATTTTAAAAAATTCTGTAAATCTCTTACGACAAGTTCCAAAAGAAATGGTAAAACAATTACTAAAGAGAACTTTGATGCTGCAATGAAAAACTCTTTAGAATAAATTTACGATGGCTCTCGCTGGCGTGCATTTGTAACGTGTGCCTCTTTAGTCTCTGGTGTAAAAAGTAATCCTCAAGACTCTACTCCTTCCCCAAAGTCTCCAGCAGATGTTGCTTTATGTCCTTTAGCGTGGTGGAATCAATGGAGCGGTTCTCCACTGGAACATCAACCCTTACACGTGTTTCTATTTGAACTGGGGCTTGGCTTAGTACAATTATCTCGTTGCCGAGCAAAAGGGCTTCGTCAACATCGTGGGTTACGAATATAACCGTTCGCCTGTCGGCCTTCCATAGCTTAGCGAACGTTTTAATCAGGTTTAGTTTAAGTTTAATGTCTAGCCC
>WBUV01000242.1 GCA_008933525.1 Bacteroidales bacterium
CATTAAAAGAAATCATTTATCACTTTAATAACTTAAAAGTTATAACTATGGAACGAACTGATGGCAAAACCAAATCATTCAAAGATTTAGTGGTTTGGCAAAAAGCCCATGCATTTGTACTAAATGTTTTTCAACAGGTAAGCCACTTCCCTGAGGAAAACCAATCATTTGTGGGCAACATACTTTGCGAAAGCGCAACAGCCATAGCAACAAATATTGTTGGTGGTTACCGGAAAAAAGATCGCGACGAAAAACTAATGTTTCTTGCAACTGCGCAGGATGCCCTCGAAGAGTGTCGCTATTACATTATTCTCTCATCCGATTTAGGACTTATGGATAGCTATCAAGCCGATGAACTTGAGAATGCAATTGGCGAAGTAAGCTACCTACTTAACTCCTATGCAAAATCAATACAAAAAAGGAAAGAAGAAGATAGTCGTAACGAAAACCAATACTAGTATCAATAAAATATGACAGGCAACAAAATATTCAAAACTGCGCGCTCATACTCAATTATTGTGTTTGGGTTGCTTCTGTATTCGTTGTCGTGGACAGCATTTCTGATTCCCCACAAAATTACAGGAGGAGGGGTTTCTGGTATAGGTGCATTGATTTATTATGCTTCTGGATTTCCTATGGGTTATACCTATTTTTTAATAAATATTGGGTTAATCTTTCTCGCCATTAAAATGCTTGGGGCGAACTTTGGCGTTAAAACAGTATTTGGTGTTATTGTCGGCTCAATACTACTTTCGGTTCTGCAAGCAGTCATCAAGCAGCCTGTGGTAGACG
The DNA here is from genome assembly GCA_008933525.1 of Bacteroidales bacterium. Lineage (GTDB taxonomy): Bacteria > Bacteroidota > Bacteroidia > Bacteroidales > Tenuifilaceae > SB25. Next base: position 793 of record WBUV01000242.1, read on the forward strand.
ATAAGTTTATGTCTACTATTATTGGTGGTGCAATTGCCGGTGTTGGTCTAGGAATAGTTTTTACACAGGGAGGAAGTACAGGTGGAACCGATATCATTGCAATGATAATCAACAAATACCGTAACATTAGCCCAGGCAGAGTTATATTGATGTGCGATGTATTCATAATTGGTTCATCCTTCCTTGTTCTGCTCGATTTAGACCCCGCAAAACGAATTGAGACTATTGTATACGGCTACGTTGCAATGGCTATTACAGCCTACTCTCTCGATGCAGTGTTATCGGGAAGCAAACAATCCTTGCAGGTTTTTGTGTTCTCGAAGCAATACCAAGTAATTGCCGATAGAATTACAGCCGAATTGAATAGAGGTGTTACAGTTATTGATGGACAGGGTTGGTTTACCAAGGAGAACCAAAAGGTTTTAATTACTCTAGTTCGCAAGCACGAAGCTAACGACGTTTATAGAGTAATCAAGGAGGTTGACCCTGAAGCCTTTATTTCTGTAGCTAGCGTAATGGGTGTGTACGGAAGAGGGTTTGAACGAATTCGACATTAATACATTGTTATAATCACACTGAGCCTTGGTAGAAAGCCAAGGCTTTTTTTATTGAAGAAATTAATTGTTTTTCCTTGACAAACACAGCCTAATTCCATAACTTTCTCAAAAACAGACTGTATAATGAGATATTCTTTCATTTATAGGTTGACACCAATTGTAGTGGGAATTATTCTGGCATCGTGCCACGTTCTTTACGTTCCTAATAATTTCAATTCACCACTTCTAAGAAACAAAGGTGATGGCCAAGTGAACCTTGCCTATGGGGTCTCGGGTTTCGACATACAAACAGCGTATGCAATTACGAACAGAATAGGAGTTATGGCAAATGGTCAACTACTGTTGAGCACAAGTTACGATACAATAAAAGAACAACGATCACTTGTCGAATTAGGTTTGGGCTTCACCGAAAGGTATAGCGACAAAGGAATGTTTGAAATATTTGGAGGTATTGGAACAGGGATTGTTCCTGCCGATTTCAAAAATTCAACATACGAAGGCAAGGAAACAACTCAGCTAACACGTATTTTCGTCCAACCTAGCTTAGGTTTTTATAACGACTGGCTTGACATGAGTATTATTAGCCGTTTATCGGCAGTCACCATTGCACATGAAACAAACTGGTTTTATGAGCCAGGGTTTATGGCAAAAGTTGGCTATAAGCATTTCAGGTTTTATACTTGCATGGGCTTATCCATTCCGTTCAATAAAGCCACACACCGGAATTGGAATAACAATCCACTCATATTCTCTGCAGGTATACACATTAATTTCGGCAAAAGACTGGATGAATAGTTATTAATCTTTCAAAATTTCCTCAATTACCTTTGGATAATACTCATATTCAAGTGCATGAATTTTTTGCGCAAGGGTATCTGCAGTATCATCGGTTGATACAGAACATTTTGCCTGAAATATAATACCACCCTCATCGTACCTATTATTTACATAATGAATTGTTATCCCACTTTCAGATTCGCAATTTGCTATAACCGATTCATGAACTTTTTGCCCATACATCCCCTTTCCTCCGTACTTGGGTAATAATGCCGGGTGAATATTTATAATTCTATTCGGGAAAGCATCCACAAGGTAACCAGGTATAAGTTTGAGAAAACCTGCCAATACAATAAAATCTACGCTATACATTCTTAACATCTTAAGGATATTGCCATTCTTAAGATCCTCCATGCTGAAAACCTCGTATGGAATCCCAATATTTTTTGCTCGTTGAATCACAAATGCAGAAGGATTTTCAGTTGCAAATAGAACAATTTTAACCTTATCATTCCCTATAAAGTGCTTAGTTATGTTCTCGGCATTGGTTCCTGAACCAGACGCAAATATAGCTATATTTCTGTTTTTCAATGTTTTAATATTTTAAAGTTAAACGATTGTCAAAAAAAAAGATTTGAAGTGACAAAAATATGAACAAAAAAATTACTTTTGCGGCTGAAATTTATCATCTGATGTTTATCAGGTGAAATTTTTTTCTTTGCGATTGAAAACACTATTTATTAACTAAATTTTAAAACTATGTCTGATATTGCAACAAGAGTAAAGTCGATTATCGTTGACAAACTCGGAGTGGACGAGAATGAAGTAACTCCAGAAGCAAGCTTTACCAACGATTTAGGTGCAGATTCACTTGACACCGTTGAGCTTATCATGGAATTCGAAAAAGAATTCAACCTTTCTATTCCAGATGATGAAGCTGAGAAGATTGGAACTGTTGGTGATGCTATCAACTACATTGAAAGCCACAGCAAGTAATATCAAAAATTAACAATCCAAACAAGCAAAATTGTTTTAAACTAAAATTTCACTTTATGGAAATGAAGCGTGTTGTAGTTACAGGTGTTGGTACAATTAACCCTTTAGGTAACAATATTCAAGAGTATTGGACAAACCTCGAGAACGGGGTAAGTGGTTGTGAGCTAATCACCAGTTTCGACACCTCCAAGTTTAAAACAAAATTTGCCTGTATGGTAAAAAATTTTGATCCAAATAATTACTTCGACCGTAAAGAGGTTAAGAAGATAGATCCTTACACCCAGTTTGCGCTGGTGGCTGTAGACGAGGCTATGAAGGATGCTGCTTTTAACCTTGAATCTATTGATCTAGATGCGGCTGGAGTTATTTGGGCTTCAGGAATTGGTGGTTTGCAAACCATGACTGAGGAACTAAAAGGCTATTTCGCGGGTGATGGTACACCCCGATTTAGCCCTTTCTTTATTCCTCGTATGATTTCTGATATTGCTGCCGGTCACATTTCAATGAAGTACGGTTTCCGTGGACCTAACTTCTCAACTGTTTCGGCTTGCGCCTCTGCAACCAATGGATTGATTTGTGCAATGGATATTATCCGTACAGGCAAAGCAAGTATTGTTATTAGTGGAGGTTCCGAAGCTTCTGTTAATGAAGTAGGAGTTGCCGGTTTTAATGCTCTTCAGGCATTGTCAACTAATAATGATGACTACAAGGGAGCTTCTCGTCCGTTTGATGTTTCGCGTGATGGTTTTGTTATGGGTGAAGGAGCAGGATGCCTTATACTTGAGGAGTACGAGCATGCTAAAGCCCGTGGGGCAAAAATATACTGTGAATTGGTAGGTGGCGGTATGACTGCCGATGCTTATCACTTGACAGCACCACACCCCGAAGGATTGGGTGCACGAAAAGTTATGGAGAATGCCATTAAGGATGCAAACCTAAAACCAGAGGATATTGACTATGTAAATGTGCATGGTACATCTACCCCTCTTGGTGATATTGCAGAAACCAAAGCCATTCTTTCAGTTTTCGGAGAGCATGCATACAAACTCAACATTAGCTCTACTAAGTCTATGACAGGCCACTTACTTGGTGCTGCTGGAGCTATTGAAGCATTAGCTGCTGTAATGGCTGTTTACAAGGATATTGTTCCTCCAACCATTAACTTGCAAAATGTTGACCCTGAAATTGACAGTAAGCTTAACCTTACTCCTAACAAAGCACAAAAGCGCACTGTTAGAGCAGCATTAAGCAATACTTTCGGATTTGGTGGTCATAACGCATCTATTATCGTTAAAAAGATTTCCTAGTTACTAGGTGTTAAGATTCTTATCACGTCCTATTGAGCGTTTCCGCATAAAATCAGCGGATAGGGCATTATTCGCTCAATTAAAAGAGATCTTAGGCTTTTCACCAAAAAATATTGAATTGTACAAGCTGGCCATGGTTCATCGGTCAGCTTCTTTCATTTTGCCTAAAGGAAAAAAGGTTGACAATGAAAGGTTAGAATATCTTGGCGATGCAGTTCTTGATGCGATTGTTGCTGACTACTTATTCGAGCGATTTCCAAACCAAAAAGAAGGTTTCTTGACAAAAATGCGGGCCAAAATTGTTAGTCGAACCAGTTTAAATCAACTCGCGTTGAGTATGGGTCTCGAACATCTTGTAAAAATAAGCTGCGGATCAACCAACTCACATAAGAATATATACGGCAATGCCCTTGAGGCTTTAATCGGCGCAATATTCCTTGATAAAGGATACCAGTTCACAAGCACTGCGGTAATCAACAATATACTCGACAAGTATATCAACCTAGATGAACTTCAAGCTGTAGAAACAGATTATAAGAGCAAACTTATTGAGTACGCACAAAAGCACAAACATACCGTAGTTTTCGACACACAAGAAGATAACCCCACTCCATCAAATCCCCCACGATTTATTTCCAAACTTGTTTACAACGGAAAATTAATCTCCGAAGGAACGGGTAGTTCGAAAAAAGAGGCAGAACAACAAGCCTCTATGCTTGGCATGGAACAAATAGATGAACTAAATTAAACTTTAACTCCATAGGTATTCGAATTTAATTCTTGGTGTTTTTATTCTACCCAAATTTTTATCTTTGTTAGCGAATATCTTAAAAAAACATAGTTGGTGTCGGCAAAAAAGAAACAGGAAATACTAGACTTATCTGCAAATCAGCACTTCAGGTTAATCGCTATTTCATCATCGTTAAGTCTTAACAAGATACTTTGGAGCATTAACTCCAATTGTGGACTCAAATTGACAAAAAATGCCGAACTAGAAGAGGTGATTCAGTCCCCAATCTTTACCGATAAAATCTCAAAACCACAAACTCAAGTCTCCCTTATTCCAAATAAACTCGAAAACGGTTTATTAGTAAAGCAACTAGCC
>WBUV01000243.1 GCA_008933525.1 Bacteroidales bacterium
CCAATGCTCCAAGCATTATTGAACCTGTGCATTAATGCAGCATTAACCTCGTTAGATTGATATGTGGAATTTTTCATAGCATCGCCATACGATGCAGAATCGAGCATCGCCTTTTCAACACCATTCATATCAAGCAAATTCTTAGTTCCAATTCGGTAATTGTTGCGTTGCTCAGTATGCGAGTAACCTAACCTAAAGCTGGTTTTGGTATTTAAACGGGCACCAACATCACCGCTAAGTATCATTGCACCAAAACTTCCAGAGGAGATTGATACCCTTCCCTCTGTTTCCATTGGAGCCGATTTTGTAATAACATTGATAACTCCTCCCATAGCATCGGAACCGTAGAGTGCCGAGTAAGGACCTTTAACAATCTCAATCCTATCGATGTTATCGGCATTAATACTCGCCAAATTGTACGAACCAGAAGGAACTCCGTTGATAAGAATTAGCGTATAGCTACGTGAGTGTGCGCTAGGCGAAAAACCTCGCATCCCAATTTTTGCTGATAATCCAGGATACTGAATGATATCAATATTTGTAGTTCTTTTGAGAACTTCGGCAACATTGTCAGAAGGTATCGACTTAATCTTTGCACTGCTGATAATCTCAACCTTTTGTGGGATATCCTTTAACTTTGTATTTGCCCTTGATGTGGTTACAGTAACCTCTTCAATATCAACTTTCCTAATTGAATCGGTGGTTTGGGCATGGCCATTTAAAATAAGCAAAAACGAAAAACTAAACATTAATAATTTACGCATTGTTTTAAAAATTTATGGTTAAACAAAAAACTTAAAACCAGCAAGCGCAGTCCGTCAAACCTTTGCCAATAGCAACGCTAAAGCAGTATGACTCTGCAAATACAGATTTTAAATCAACCATAAACTTTCGGCAAGAACCAAGTTACTCCTAGGCTGTAATTGGACAATTGAAGTGGTGATTTCTCAATCAGTCACATCGCTTTTTATCCCGAAAGCTATGATACTAAAAACAACGAATCGGTAGGTCTTCTGGCTCGCCTTACTTTCTGAGGCCTTCCCATCCCGATAAATCGGAACAGTGGCGGAGGTGTTCAGAAAGCCTATAAAGGCTTACAGCTGCGGGTACAGCTCCGGTTTTACACCGGATTCCCTTTTAATTCCTTAGTTGAATATCCAACTAGCGGAAACCAAATTCAAAACAAAAGTAATACATCTTTTAAATAAACCTTGCAAACTGGTATCTTTTTAAAAACATAAAATTTGACAAAGTACTCAGCAATGAATATCAATTTTTACTAACTTAAAGCTCTTAAAAAATGAACCTATGCTTAAAAATAGATTTATTCCAATTGTTACCAAATTATCCGTACTCACATCAATAATAATTCTGGTAGTTCTGATAGTTACAGGCTTAATAAGTTACTCAAAACTATCGGAGTTTGGCTATAGGTTTAACGGTGAGCATACCAAAACCGTGGTAAATTTTGCATTACATGCAATTAATGGTGATTCACTTGAGGTAGTTATAAAAGAACGAAACGATTCATCGGCCTACGCTAACTATTTACGAACAGAGTTAATGAAGATTCGCGATATGGCCGAGATGAAGTACCTGTACACATTCTTTTTCAATAACAATGGAAAGTACGAGTATGCCATCGAGGGCGGCGACCAAAACTCCGATGATTATTCCCAATTTGGTTCTGTAGCGGAATGGAGCGTTGATGATGATTTACCATATATAGAAAGGGCTATCAAAACAAAGGAAATTTCCTATACTAAAATAATGTATAACGAAACTTATGGTTGGATGGTAACTAGCTATGCCCCAATTCTAAATTCCAATGGAAAAGTTGTTGCATTGTTAGGTTGCGATATTGAAGCGGAACATGTTGTAAAGGAGATAAAGAAGTATAGAACATCGGTTATTATTACCGGATTTTTACTTTTGGTTGTTTCGGTGTTGTTTGTGGTTTATTTTATTTCACGCTCAGTAAAAGTTATTCAGTGCATCACACAAATTACTACAAGGCTATCGGAAGGAGAACTCAATTTGCACGCTGAGTGCAAAACAAACGATGAGTTTGGTTTATTGGCCAAGTCGGTAAATAAGATGATAGAGCATTTACAAAGTATTGTTTCTACCATTCATTCGAATTCCGATTTATTTGTAGCCGAAAGCACTGCTGTAAAAGGTATCTCAAATCAACTTGCCGAGGATGCCAATAAGCAAGCCGCTGTTGCCGAGGAGGTTTCCTCGTCGATGGAGCAAATAAAGTCAAACATTGAGAATAACTCCGAGAATGCAAAACAGGCAGAGCAAATTAGTACAAGTACAACTAAAACTCTGGGCGAGGTAGTTGATGCTACACGAACAAGTATTGATAGTATTAAGTTGATAAACCAGAAGATTGCAATAATAGAGGAGATATCGCGCCAAACAAACATACTCGCTCTTAATGCAGCAATAGAAGCTGCTAGGGCAGGGGAATATGGCCGAGGTTTTTCGGTTGTTGCTGCCGAAGTTCGTAAGTTAGCTGAGCGCAGTAGGGTTGCTGCTAACGAGATTTCAGAGATATCGAATCGTAGCGTTGATTTATCGATGGAAGCAAGTCAGAAACTGGAGGAACTTGTCCCCGAAATTGAGGAAACGGTAAGTATGATTAAGGAGATTGCCCACGCAAGTTTAGAGCAAAACTATGGCATAGACCAGATAAATACTGCTGTTGTACAGTTAAATGATATTACCCAGCACAATGCCCAAACTGCCGAGGAGTTGTCCAATGCAGCGAACCAACTTGCTGAGCAGTCCGATGAACTTAAAAAATCGATTGCGTTTTTTGTAAATCATTAGTCAATACCATAAATTTTAAGTATGACTTTAATTGTAAGAGCATTAAAAATCAACGTTTTAATCTCCATATTTATATTTTTAAAAAGCATTCTCCTTTCAGCCCAAGAAAAATGCTACTTTCCCCCTTGCAAAATAGTTCCTTCTGAAAATCAGGTGAATTATCAACAAATGGAAGTTATTGGATTTATTCATTTCACAATAACTACCTTTTACAATAAAGAATGGGGTTATGGAGATGAAGATCCCAAACGATTTAATCCGATAAAAATTGATGTTGAACAGTGGGTAAAAATAGCCCAAGCTGGAGGTCTGAAAGAACTAATTCTAACAGCGAAACATCATGATGGGTTCTGTTTATGGCCAAGCAAATTCACAGAACATAGTATTAAAAATAGTCCATATAAGGGTGGAATGGGTGATTTAGTCAAAGAATTTGTTGATGCCTGCCGGAAATACAACATAAAAGTTGGTTTGTACTTATCGCCTTGGGATAGAAATCATAAGGATTATGGTAAACCAGAATATATTGAATATTACAAGAATCAATTGATTGAGTTACTATCAAATTATGGAACTATCAGTGAAATATGGTTCGATGGGGCTAATGGAGGTGATGGTTACTATGGAGGATCCAATGAGAAGAGAGTTATTGGGGATGATTACTATCCTTGGGAAGAGATTTTTACGATTGTTAGATCCCTTCAACCCAATTGTATGATCTTTTCCGATGCCGGTCCCGATATTAGGTGGGTTGGAAACGAAAACGGACATTGTGGCGACACGTTTTGGTCGACAATTGATAGAACTAAGCTCAAAATAGGAGCAGCCGATACCAAATATTTGAATACAGGAGAGCCTGATGGCAACAAATGGATTGTAGGGGAATGCGATGTTTCAATCCGTCCAGGCTGGTTCTTTCACTCCAGCGAAAACGGAAAAGTAAAATCCAGCACTGAAATTGTCGATCTCTATTATCAATCTGTTGGAAAGAATGGTGTACTTCTTATAAACATCCCTCCGGATTCTCTTGGACTAATAAACAAGAAAGATTCCTCGAATCTTTTTGGGTTTAAAACGATCATTGATGAGACTTTTAAGAATAATTTGATCAAAGGCTCAATAGTTTCTACTTCAAGTTCCTTTTCGGACGAGAAATGCTTTGCTGCATCAAACGTTGTTGATGAAAGTAGCGATTCGTTCTGGGCAGCAAAAGCAGGTACAAACTATGCAATTATTGAAATTGAAATGAAGGATTCAGCCATGTTTAATAGATTTTTAATTCAAGAACCAATTCGCTTTGGACAACGAATTAGTGAATTTGAAGTGTCTGCTTTTGTTAATAATGAGTGGAGAATCCTTTCATCGGCAACTACAGTCGGTTATAAAAGATTACTAAAATTCGAAACTACCACATCCAAGAAAATCAGAATAATTATTAAGAATTCTATTAGTACTCCAGCAATTTCAAATGTTGGACTTTATCTGGAGTTTCAATAAAAAAGCGCAACCCTAAAGTTGCGCTTTCCTATATCGAATTTGAATATTATTTCTTTTTCTTCTGAACTTCTTGTTGGCGTTTTGCCATTTGCTCCAGTTTATCCTGCCATTTCGATTTTTTAACAGGTTTCTTTGCATTTTCGTGAAGTTTTGCAAGAATTGCCTGATCGTCAACGAACTGGCGAATCATATAGGTTTGTCCAATTGTAAATACGTTGGATAGGAAGTAATAGTAACTTAAACCCGATGAGTAGCCGTTGAACCAGAATAACATCATCAATGGCATCATATAGGTCATCATAAACTTCATACCGGGCATTTGAGCATTGGTATCGCCCATTTGGTCAGCATTCATTTTGGATGTTAAGAATAATGCTGCTGCCATTAAAAGGGTGAATAAACTAACGTGATCGCCATACCATGGTATCTCGAATGGTAAGGTTAAAATGGAATCGTATGCCGAAAGGTCATCTGCCCAAAGGAAACTCTCCTGACGCAATTCAAACGATGCAGGAAAGAAACGGAACATTGCAATAAGAATTGGGAACTGAATAAGAATTGGAATACATCCTCCCATTGGGTTCACACCAACTTTTTTATAAAGCCCCATTACAGCTTGCTGTTTCTTTAGGGCGTCTTCTTTCTTTGGATATTTCTGATTAATCTCGTCCACTTGAGGTTTTAGAACCCTCATCTTAGCTGAGCTTAAATACGATTTATAGGTAAGAGGGAAAAGAATAATTTTAATAAGGATGGTTAAAAGTAAAATTATCAATCCATAACTACCTATATATTTACTTAAGAAATCGAAAACGTTGATAACAAAATACTTGTTTATCCAACGAATAATATTCATTCCCAGTGGAATAACCTTTTCAAAATTCATCTCATATTTCTTGAGAGTTTTGTAATGGTTAGGTCCAAAGTAGAAGTTAAAACCTATTGTTTCGTTGTTATCGTTCTTAAATGGTACCGAAATTCTTGATGAAAAGCTACGAATATGCTTACCGTCCTTAAGCTCTGTCGATTTCAAATCTGCATTACTAAAATGTTCCTTAGCCACAATTATTGAGGAGAAAAACTGCTGCTTATAATCAATCCATTTTAGTTTGGTTGTAATCTCCTCTGTCGCTTCCTGACCTCCAGCCGACAACTCTTCGAAATCCTCGTTTAAGAAATGGTATGCGATAGTGGTG
>WBUV01000244.1 GCA_008933525.1 Bacteroidales bacterium
CTAAAAGGCAATGTTTAGTTGAAGGTAATAAACGAAACCGATAAACAGAATATTGTTATACTGTTAATTATTAACAGGTTATTAACGAAAATAGAAGTGGGTAAAAAAAGAAGCACGCGTTGCAAAACGCGCACCAACATTATAAATTTAGTTTTTAAACCGTGACAAATACCTGTACTTGAAAAAGTAGTAAAAGGCGACTCGTTGCCATTCCGTAAATTCAACCTTACCATTAAGAAGATTGTTCAAATCGGTTTTATCTATACCAGTATAAGTTGAAAGGTGCTTAGGCTTTAAGCCCAAATCTTCCATTCTATATGATACCCAAAACGCATCAATACTATCTATATCGCTTCTGTTAAAATCTACAGCAGAAATAGTGACTTTCCAAGTAGATGGAACTTTGTCCGAGAAAACGTCCCTAACAATTTTTTCAAGGTTCTTTTTGTCAATTTGCTGCGTTTCTTTTAGGACTTCTTGCTCTGCACGTACGATTAGTCTATTGTCGGAAAACGAAACAATGTCAACAATGATATTTGAGTTTTTAAAAAGGTGTTGTAGCTCTTCTGAAATTCTTTTTTTTGATTCATCTGACAGGGGGAGCGTGCTAATAGGTATCATTATGAATTGTTATTAAATAATTAAATAGTTTTTCCATTGTTCAAGATAAACCAAAACCTTACTTAATTCGCTGTAGATAAAAATTTCAAGTCCTATATCCACATTAGTTTGGGGGAATCCTGCTTCAACTTCAACTCTAAATTCTTCGAAAGTACCACGGAACGAGCCCCACCAAACAGTATCGGAATCTATAGCATATAGAACCGTTGTGTATGCGTTAGTAATTTTGGTAAAGGTTTGGTGGTCTAGTATTGCTTCGTGAATATTACTTTCGTTTACAAAAAGCATTGATAAGTTGGGTAATCTACTTAAATCGCAATCGGTTAAATCACAAAAAGAAAAGGCGACATCCTGTAACCACTCAAAGGTTGACGATGTGTGAATTAAATTTGCATTCATCAATGAGCAACGCTCAAATACGGTCTTTTTTAGATTGCAGGTATGAAAACTTATGTTTTCAGCTTGGGCGTGTGAAAATTTTGAGTTCTCTAGGTTGCAATCATACATGGCACAACTGATAAAATTTGAGTTGATTGCATTTAAGTTGCTTAGGTTTGAATTCTTTATCCATGATTCATTCAACTCAGAATTATTAATACTAGCATTACTAATGTTAGAAAGATTGAAACCTGAATTGCAAAAGTTGGATTTTTTAATCTTCAAACCGATTAAGTTGCATTGGTCAAAATCTATATCATTGGCAATACAGTTTATAAATTCAACCCCACGCATATCGCAATTTTTGAAACTGGCGTTGCGTAAATTTACTCCTTGAAAATATATTTTTTGGAGATTCTGGTTTTCTACACTTAGGTTTGTTAAATCAATACCATTAGCAATAGCATCGAGTAGCACGGAGCGATAATCGGGAAATAGTTCGCTTTGCTCTATGCTGTAAAGTACTTTACCTGTTTTGTCAGTTATTTGCATTGCTAAACTACTCAATGATTATTAAATCAATTTCCTTCATCAGCCTATCTGTTTCGGTTAGGGCTACAATAATTTTTTGGTAGTGTAGGATATCCTCAAACTCTAATTTGCGGCCTTTTCTATCCTTTAGCCATTTTTGGGCGGGTTGATAACCTCCTATGTAGAACTCCCAAGCTGATGTTGGCACATCTGCAAAGTATTGTGTGTCGTTAATGTAAACCGCTCCTTTATAATCGGGATATTCAATATTGCCATCTTCATTAGGCAATGAATTAGAGTAATCATACACTTTGAAAACAACCTTGTTTACTATATTGTCGCCATTTTCGGGGTACTGCGTAATGTACTTTTCCACAACAGAACTTTCAAGTAAATGTATTTGGCGTAACTCTCCACCCAATTTTACCAATTGCCAAAAGGTTTCCTGATTGGTTGGGTATGGAACACGGGGAAAGTCAATCTTTAAAAACTCCTTGTACTTCTCCCTGTAGGTTGGGCTATGCAGAATGGCATAAATATAATCCAGTATATCAATTGGGGCAAAGGTGTTTACGGCTGCTTCCTTTTCGTTGGTAAATGTTAAGCCTATCTTTTCGGCTATTTGATTGACGATTATAAAATCTAAATTGGGAATACGTTCAAAATGTTCATTAATGATTTGTTGAGAAGAAGTTATTGGATATTTGTATAAAGGAAATGTTAAAGGGCCTCCTCTTCTATACATATTTGTATCAGCAAAACAGTTTGTGATAAAAACACAATCAAAAGTATTCAAATTTGCTGATTGTGGTTGAGCCACTAAAACAAGACCAATATTATTGTTTTTCAAATGATATATTGTTTTTTCTCTTGCTCTACCTAAAAGTTTAGTATCATAATAGACATATCCAATGTCAAAGGGTCTATATGAATATTTGTATACTTTAGACTTATCAAATATTTGATTTAATTTATGTACAATGTTGTTTTCTAAAAGGGAAAATTTGTCGGATACAAGATTTTCATCATCATGAGTTTTAACGCCGCTTGTATTAAATGGCATTAGTTTAGAAACTTCAAACCCTTTTAGATAATTATTTAGTTCATCTGTATCTTTGGGAATAAACATGAAATTTGGAGAAGTAATTTTTACTTCTTTAAGGTTAGAACTTACCAAATTATTTTCCAATAAGAAGTTATATTTTAATTCTCTCTTTCCATATAAATCAACATGATAAACTTTCCCTAATTCATTTGCTTTTTTCTTTCCCGTTTTTACAAATAAATTAATCGAAACCCCTTGCATTATATCAAATACATTTGTATCAATACCTCCATCTGGTGCGGTTTCTTTTTTAGTAGTATTACCATGAAGGTCTATGATAAATATTTTATCAAATGTATTAAGTAGGCTCCATCTCATACCTCGAAATAATGGTGTATCAATAAAAGTATGAGGATTAATATAGGCTAATATGCCATTCTGGTTTTTTTCGATAAAATATTGACCATATCTGATAAATTTATATTCATCAGCATTAATTGCTTTAGAATTTTTCTCATTTAACTTCTCCTTGCTTTTGGGTTCCCTTTTGTAATCTTCCATCAAATTCATTATCCATTCCCCTTTATTGAAACTTTCGCCACTATATGGAGGATTACCTATAATGCACATTACGGGAGTATCACGTTTAATGCGGTTGGCTTCAGTAGCTTCGGCACTAAGCCAACTAGCCCAAAGGGTTCCTGTATCGGGGTGGCTTTCCTCCAAACTGTTGGTTAGGTAAACCCTAAAGCGTTGGTTGGTGGTTGGTTTGTACCCTGTTTCGGTAAGCAGTAAATCCAACTTTAGGTGTGCCATTGCGTAACTGGCCATTAGCAACTCAAAGCCATTTAAGCGAGGTAAAAGGTGCGTTTCCACGTAGTTGCTCCAAATGCCCTGCTGCCCCTCAAACCTTTTGTGAATTTGCTTTATAACCTCGGCAAGGAATGTGCCTGTACCTGTGGCGGGGTCTAATATTTGGACTCTATGCACCTCCTGCTCAACTGGCTTGTTGTTGCCCTGCACGGTGGTTTTAATCTTTGTTTTTGAGGTATCGGCTAATCCGAGAGGTAGGTCAAATTCGGTTTTTAGAATATCGTCAACAGCACGTACAATAAAGTTTACCACAGGTGCAGGAGTGTACCAAACGCCACGGGCTTTGCGGAGCTTGGGGTCGTACTCGCTGAGAAAATCCTCGTAGAAATGGATTATTGGGTCTTCCATTTTTGTACTCTTGCCGTAGTTCTTTAGCATTTCCTCCACGTTGCAGGCAAGGAATATGTTTACCAAATCGTCCACAATCCACTTAATACGGTCGTCCACATCCAAACCCGCTATGTAGCCAAACAGCTTCTTCAGGAATGGGTTTGATTTAGGGATAAGCTCGTAGGCTTCCTGTCGGCTAAAGGTTTCCAAAGTTGGGTCGTGCAATCGAGCCGCAAACATACCGTAGGCAATGGTTTGGGCGTACACATCGGCAAAGCCTTTTGGGGTTATATCGTGAATTAGGATTTGCTTAAAGGCGTTCATCTGGTCTTTAAGCGTGCTGTCCTCGTTGTGGGTTTCGTCGCTGGTAAGGGCTTTTTCAATAACATCGGATAGTAGGCGAGCTTTGCCAGCCATCATCTCGGCAAGCTTCTTACTGCTCTTTATGGTTTGCCCTATGTGGGTGCAAAAATCCTTAATTAGCTTCTCGAATGTTTCGAAGTTTTCGGGTAGCGGTTTTATTCCCTTATCGGTTAGTTCGCCAATGGCAATTTTGGTAACAAATTGTCCATCACGATAAAGGTGGAAATCAATATAATCGGTAAATATGAGGTTGTTTAACGATGCTTTGTAGCGGTCGAACTGCTCTTTGTGTCCTGTTTTCTTTACGCCGTCGAGGTCGCTATCGCCAATGTCCTTTGCTTCAATAAAGCCAACGGGAATATTCCGTTTGGTAATGATATAATCTGGCGCACCGCACGATTGGCGTTTGGGTTCGTTGGTTGCTTTAATTTCAGGAACTAAACTCTCAATAAGCTGCTGCAAATCGCCACGGAAAGTATGCTCTGTTGCATTTCCAAGTTTGTAACGGGAGTTGATGCTGTTAATGTATTTTGCTATCATAATTGTAACGTCATTCACAAATGTATAAATTTTTTAGCGGGGTATGTGGATTTTTTAGAATGCTGTTAAATATTAATTACCATTCGAGTTGTGCGGGTGGACGGTTGCAGTTCTTTTGCAAACAAAGGGTTTTGGGGTGGGCTTGTGCGTGTTTGCAAAAGTTCTGCAATGTGCGTTGGTTTTCTTAATCCTAAATGCGCCCGCAGGGCGCAAGGCGGGTGGGAAAAAATTAAAACCCCGCGCAAGCGGGGTAATTATCTTTTTCTTTTCGTTTTTCGAATTGTTATCAGGAATCATTTCATCTCAACCCGTCTTAATAGCCTTTACGCTAACGGTTCCGTGGTTACAACTGCTGGGGAGTTAACCACCAGCGGCGTTATCACACGTTAAAAACTACACTAAATTACTAAAAACATTCGTATCTGCATCATCAGCCCAAGTAGGTGTAACCACGTGTTAGCGGTAGCTTTTTTATTCTTTAATATATTTGTTGTAAGAATATTCAATTGATACAAAATCAACTATTTTTGGTTTCTTGTTATTCAGATATAGTATTACCATCCACCCTCTGGAATATTTCGCCTTTGTATCAAAGATTATATTTTCATTATTCTTCGTGAATTTTAAATACCTAGTTTTTGGATAAATTTTCTTTATTTTTAAACTATCAAGAAATTTTGATGCTTCGTCTTGATAATAATTGTTGTCATCTGCTGCAACATAAAAATTTTCTTGTTCTTCTTCAGTTTCGCCTTTCATTGCTTCAATTTGCAATGAGTCCTGATTTATAATAATTCCGCAGTTCTCATTTATTGTTGTAATTTCATTTTCAAAGATATTTCCTTCTACA
>WBUV01000245.1 GCA_008933525.1 Bacteroidales bacterium
ACCTGTAGTTGAGAAGCAGAAGGATGAGTTTGAACTTGACAGCCCAGCAGAACGTCGTGGAAGTGGCAGAATGACTGCCATAAAGAATATGTTTTCGGGCTTATTCGACGAGACTGATACTGAGATGTAATTCTAGAGTGCAAACTAGATTTGATTTAAGTTGATGCTTTTTTGTTGATAGTTGATAGTAATACATGGTAAGTCACTAATCACCTGTCACAAGTCACAAATATCTTTTTAACGCTTAACAAATAAAACTATGGCCGACGAACTAATTAATTTCGAGTTACCGTCAAATAACGCATCCATAATCAAAGTGATTGGAGTTGGTGGCGGCGGAGGAAATGCGGTTAACTATATGAACCGTATGGGAATCAAGGATGTTGACTTTGTGCTGTGTAACACCGATGCCCAGGCAATGGTTAATAGCCCTGTTGAATTCAAAATTCAATTGGGAGCTTCGCTAACCGAAGGGCGTGGGGCTGGTAATAAACCAGAAATTGGACGTCAGGCGGCCATAGAGAGTTTACAGCATATTGTCGATTTCCTATCGAACAATACCAAAATGGTGTTTATTACCGCCGGAATGGGCGGTGGTACCGGAACTGGTGCTGCGCCAATTATTGCCAAAGCCGCAAAGGAACTGGGAATACTAACTGTTGCCATAGTGACTATTCCGTTCCGTAACGAGGGCAAAAAGCGTATTGCACAAGCCGTAGAAGGTATCGAGAATATTCGCCAGCATGTGGATTCATTGTTAGTAGTGAACAACGAGAAGATTCTGGAAATATACGGCAACCTTAAGGTTACTGAGGCTTTTGCCAAAGCCGACGATGTGTTGGCAACAGCCGCCAAGGGTATTGCCGAAATTATAACAGTTCACGGCTATATAAACGTGGACTTTGCCGATGTTGAAACTGTAATGACCAACAGCGGTGTTGCGCTTATGGGTTCGGCACGTGCAACTGGTGAAAATAGGGCGCTTACAGCTGTTAAGGAAGCGTTGGAGTCGCCATTGCTAAACAACAACGACATTTCCGGCGCACGCAACATTCTGTTGAATGTAACCTACGGTCAGGATGAGATTACAATGGAAGAGATTGGCCTAATTATCGATTATGTTCAATCAGCTGCAGGCGACGATGCCGACCTAATTTGGGGTAACGGCTGCGACCCCTCACTTGGCGAGGATTTGAACGTAACAGTAATTGCAACTGGTTTTGGAACAAGCAGTATACCTGAACTTTACGTTCGTAACAAGGAGGTTGATGTGGTTGAACTCGATGGTGGAATCCGTTCCAACAGGGTTGAAACAACTCCTTACATTTTGGACGAAACCGAACGCAAACAGCCAACTCGCAGAACCAAAAAGCCCGAAACAATTGATACTTCACAGCGTGTAATTGAGTTTGATGTTGCTGCCGAGGAGTTTGAGGTTAGAACTGTTTCTACACCTCGCCCTGTTAGGGCAGAGGATGCTATGCAGCCAAAAACAACAGCAAAACCTACAGTTCCAACCAGCAAGCCACATCCTGCACCAAATGGTAATAGGTGGAGTAATATAGATGAGCTGGAAAGCATTCCTGCTTACAAGCGTCGTAATGTTCAGCTCGACGACACCGACCATTCCAACACTAGTAACCTATCGCGCACAACTTTAAGTGAGACTGACGATGGCGATATTTTCCTCCGTCCCGATAATTCGTATTTGCACGATAATGTGGATTAAAAATATTAAGTTTTTTTCGAGGGTGATTTTAAAGCAATCACCCTCTTTTTTTAACCAAAGGTCAAAAACTCTCTTATTGCAATGCGGAGGGTCGAAATTTGTAATAAATTTGATTTCAGAACTCTAGCTTAATGGGACTAAACATAGGCTTCGAAGATATTAAAGGGAAAATAGCCGACAAACTTTTGCTGGTAGCCTTTATTGTATCTATACCTGCAGGATTAGTTTCAGGCATTAGGATTTTTACAATGGGGTTTAAAATCCTATTTGTTATAGATATTCTTATGGCCTTTATACTTGCTACAGCATATTTTACTCGAACAAAATCAAATTATAGTGGCAGAATAACATTCCTTATAGCTTATGTGTTTTTAATGGGGGTGGTAGCTCTCAATACCTGGGGATTATTTGGTTTTGGGCTTTTTATAATGTTCTTTGCAATAATAATCACAACAGTTTTTTTTGGCTTAAATCGAGGCCTTTTGCTTCTGGGAGCATCCGTGTTTGTAATTATTTCTATCACCATCTGCATCTATTTTAATTTATTTCAATTCCAATGGGATTTCAATAAACTCTCCTACTCAATCTACCAGTGGTTTGCAAGGGGTGTGTTTTTTACGACTTTTGCTACGATGACTGTTGTAACACTGGGTATGGTTCATAAAAATTTCGAAAGAATAAATGCCGATTTAGCCTTAAGCGATGAACGATTCCGCTTAGCTCTTAGCAGTGTAAATGAGGTTGTTTGGGAAATAAATTTTGTTACTGGTAAAACGTTTATCAGCGAAAAGTTTTGGGAAATTCTACCTTTTGCCATGGAGGAAATGGCTATTGACTTCCGAAATTGGATAAATCTGATACATCCTGATGACGTTGAAATAATCAATGCGAAAATTCAGGAACACAGCAGAGGTCATTCTTCTCAACTTAATCTTGAGTATAGAATCAAGGATAAATTTGGTGGATGGCATTGGGTGCTTACAAAAGGGCGAATTGTTGAACGTGATGCAAACGGGAAAATTATTAGGGTTGTAGGAACTCATACCGATATCGGACCTCGTAAGGAGATGGAGCGAATTTTGCGTGAGAGCGAGCAGCGGTTTCGAATGCTCTTTTTTAACGCTAACGATGCTATTTTAGTTATTAAGGATGATTTAATTATTGACTGTAACAATCAAACTTACGATTTCTTTAAGTTAAATAGGGACGAAATTATTGGCAAACAACTCCCCGATTTCTTCCATTACAACCTTTTAAAAAATGAAAATCCTTTATATCGATACAATGAAATAAAAGAATCTGTTATTTCTGGGAATTCAATTAGTACTGAACAAGAATTTAGAGTTTCAGATGGCAGCATATTGGATGCTGTAATGAGCATCAGCGCAATTGAGGAGAATGATGAAGTGATTTTTCAGGTGATGCTTCACGATATTACTGAACGTAAGCTGTTTGAACAGAATAAATTGAATGCAATCGTTGAAACCGAGGAGCGCGAAAGGCTCAAACTTGCTGGCGATTTGCACGACGATGTTGGACCTTTACTTTCGAGCCTGAACATGTATTTATCGCTTTTAAACCGAAAGCAGACCGAAAACAAGGAGGAAATTATTCAAAATATGCAAGAAATACTAAAGGATGCCATTTCGAGTGTTCGAGAAATTTCCAGCAACCTTAGTCCGCACACTCTCTTTAAGTATGGCATTGTTGCCGCGATAAATTCGATTGTTGATCAAAATAAAGGAATGGTAAACATATCGTTTACTCATGATGTTGGCGATAAACGTTTACCAGAGATTACCGAAATAATGATATTTAGAATTGTTAAAGAATTAATGAACAACACTTTAAAATATGCTAATGCGAAGAATATCGTTATTGATATTACTCTTTTCGAAGCTTATCTTTCAGTTAGTTTCGAGGATGATGGGGTTGGGTTTGATGTTGAGTCGAAAATAAACAATAAAGAAACAGGAATAGGCCTTATAAATCTTCAGGAGCGTTTAAAAACTCTAAAATCAAACTATACCATTACTAGTAAAAAAGGACAAGGTTTTAAGTTCTGCATGAGAGTACCTATTTAAATATTCGATAATGAAAATACGGACAGTTATAGTTGACGACCACAGAATTTTACGCGATGGCATAAAAGCTCTTATTCGTGAAATGGATGGTGTTGAGTTGGTTGGCGAAGCCTCCAATGGCTTTGAGTTGATTCCATTGCTAAAGGGTTGTAATGTTGATTTGATTCTTATGGATATCAATATGCCCAAAATGAATGGGATTGATGCAACCCGCGAAGCTCTGAAAATTTGTCCTTCGGTAAAAGTAATTGTGCTTTCAATGCACGACGATGTAAATTACTACGATTCTATGGTTCAACTTGGAGTTGATGGATTTTTACTGAAGGAATCGAATTACGACGAACTCGAAAAGGCCATTAAGTCAGTTTTTGATGGTCGTCCATATTTTTCACAGGAACTGCTACTAAAGCTTCTGCGTTCAAAAAAAGAGACCAGTTTAATTCAAATTACGAATAGAGAAAGAGAAGTGCTACAGCTTATTTGTCAGGGTTTGTCAACAACAGAAATAGCAGAGAAACTCTACCTCAGTGTTAGTACCATTGAAAAACACAGGGCAGAGCTTCTTGTCAAAACAAATTCCCCAAATTCGACTGCACTGGCAGTTTATGCGATCAAAAATAATTTGGTAAATCTATAGTAATTAAATTTCAAACACTTTCTCTAACGTTTCTACTGTTAGGCTATCCTTATAGATATAATTTATAGCCCCCGACGAAATCATTTCTGATACCGTTTGCAAATCGCGGTTAAATGACAGTCCTACAACCTTTGTTCCTCGGTAAAGTTCTTGGCTTATTAGTTTCGTAGCCATTATTCCATTCATCTCGGGCATATTTACGTCCATAAAAATGATGTTATAGGGTTCGTTTCTGAATGCTTTTTCCACAGCATCAATTCCATTGTAAGCAAATTCCAATTTGGTGAGTTTAGACCCAAGGATATCCTTAACGAGCATGCTCAATGTTTTAACGAAGGTTGGATTATCGTCAACAATTAGTACTCTGTAACTATTTAAGGTCATAATGTTTTATTTTAGTGGGGAACGTTATTTTAAAGTTAGAACGAAACGTAACTATTATCGGCATTTTCCAATTTAGGCATGGTGTAAACAACTCCTTTTTTCGACTTAGGATTGTTGTTGGAGTTTGTGTTTATAGTTGATCTGTTTTCGGGCTTTGATTTTGAAATTTCCCTATGTTTATGAGATAATGACTCGCTAGTCCGGAAAAATGCAATTGCATCGACAAGTTGCTGCGATTGTGCAGTAAGTTCCTCGGCACTCGACGCTAACTCCTCGCTTGCCGAAGCATTTTGCTGTGTAATTGAGTTTAACTGCTGTATAGATGAGTTTATTTGCGTTGCCCCTTGGCGTTGTTCTAAACTTGCAGCAGCAATTTCCTCCACTAGTTTTGCTGTTTTATTTATATCGGGTAATATTTCATTCAGTAAAGTTCCCGATTCTTGGGTTATTTGCAAACTCGATTTTGAGAGTTCAGTAATCTCGTTCGCTGCTAAACGGCTTCGTTCGGCCAATCGGCGTACTTCGGCTGCAACAACCGCAAAACCCTTACCCTGTTCTCCTGCACGAGCCGCTTCAACGGCAGCATGCGGCATCCGATGCTGGCGGGTGTGCTGATATGGTGCGTCGCGCATCTGCTGGTCAACGGCGACGTGCCGTCGCTGGTGCTGTTCGGCGGCCTTGGCCTGTGGTC
>WBUV01000246.1 GCA_008933525.1 Bacteroidales bacterium
AAATATTTCCTTTTTGGCTAGATAGATTAATGAACTTCTTGTTGTTTGCTTCGGTAATTGACCAAGTTAAAGCACCTCTTGCAGCATCGTTTGTATTAACATCGATATCATAAGCATCGTTCCATAGAGTTCCGGTATAGTAACCGCCAGCAAAACCATCCTCGTCGGCATTGCCATCGTGGTTTGCGTGGGTACTGCCATGAGTGTTAATTGTGTAAACAAAGTCAATTAGTTTAAAGGTGTATTCGTCGTCGTAGAGGTAATGTCCTGCTTTTGCCAAAGGGGTAGCCGACCACCAAGTTGGGCCAGTAGCATCATTTGGTCCAACACCAAGGTGTCCGGGGTTAATGCTATCAATAACCCATGTTTTGCCATCAGCATCCTCAGCTCCGCCGGTTAATGCAGTAATAAGTGGACTTGCCAAGAAATCCCAATCAGTTTCGGGTTGATTGAAACTCTTTGTTAATGAGGCGGATCCTCCCGATGTATATAAAGTAAGTGTAACTGAGTAGTCGCCAGCGATTCGGTATTCCCCAATAACTGATTTACCTACAATTTTAGTTCCGTTACCTAAATCCCAGTTCGCAATACCATTTATGGTAGAGGTATTAGAAATAACAAAGTGAAATGCATCATCGCCTGGAGCGATTGTAAAATCTAGATCCTCTACTTTGGGAGCATTTCCAATTTCTGGTTTATCGAGTTCGGCAGGTTCGCAGCCAAAAAAGGTTAAACCCAACAAAACCAGAGCTATTTGTATTATTTTGTTTTTAATCATTGCTTTTCAATTTTCAGGGTTAAAATTTTAATAACCGTCATTCTGTACCAATGTGTTGCTCGATACGTTGATTTCCGATTGTGGAATAGGAAGAAGTCCGTATGTGCCAGATTTGAAGGTTTCGTCGTATGGACTTGCACCACTTGCAGCATCAATCTTCTGCTGGGCATAGGTTAGTCCTCTGCGTAAAAGATCCCAGTAGCGCAGTCCTTCGCCAGCAAATTCAACTCTGCGTTCGTGGTAAATCAAATCTAACCCTGCAACATCGCTTGTAAGAGTTGGAGCAACATGGCTCGAACCAAAAGCGCGCTTGCGAACATCGCTGTAATAGGTTTGTGCTTTACCTAAATCGTTGTCTAAGTAAAGTTCAGCACCCATAAGTAGAACGTCGGCAAAACGGATAACTATTCTGTTGTAACCCCAGTTCAAATCAGCATTCGATGTAGGTTTATCGGCTTTGCGTGGATAGTACTTTTTGAATGCAAAACCGGTATGTTGATAGCAATTTTGAGGTTTGTAGTTTAAGTTTTCAGCAGCAGCATCAAGTAAACTAACTGAGTATCTTGAATCGCCTGCTTCAAATTCGCTTGCTAGCGATTGTGTTGCAGGCTGAAAACCCCATCCTAGTTCATAAACAGGATCGTTAACATCTCTAAAGCCCGACATAATAACAGCCCAGTTACCTTCTGTACCATTTCTCCATCCCCAATCGCCCCAATCGCCTTTGCTAGTATGCTGTATTTCGAAAATCGATTCGTTATTGTTCTCGTTTGCAATACCCCAAAGATCTTCGAAGCTAGGAGTTAATGAGTGTCCACTTAGAAGAATTATGTTGTCAATAATTACCTCTATATCGGTTTCGCTAATCTCAGTACCATCTACCGATAGGTTCGATGTAATGCCAAGAACTCCCTTGCCATAACCTTTGTGGTAAAGGTAAACGCGCGAAAGTAATGCTCCTGCAGCCCATTTAGAAACTCTTCCCTTTTCAGTTCCAGAAATTGTTGGAGGAAGATTCTGGTATGCGTAATGTAAATCGCTGGCTATTTGATTATAAACATCAGCCGGATTTTTTTGTGGCTGGTTGTACTCTGTAGTGGTTAAGGTTTTTAGTATTAAAGGAATATTTCCATAAAACTGAACCAGTTCAAAGTAGAAGTAACCTCTAAGGAAGCGAGCCTCTGCAATATACCTTTGCTTAACAGCATCATCGGTGAATGGAATTGCGTTAATCTTCTCCAAGAATAGATTTGCTCGGTAAATACCAGAGTATCTATCTTTCCATAAGCCGAGTAATTCCTCGTCGGTTGTATAATTTGATAGTTTTCCCATGCGGTTCAAACCGGGTCTATCGCCTGGTCCAGAGCCACCGCCAAAAGCATCGTCGGATAATACATTGGAAACTAAATCCCAAGGATGATAGCCGTTGCTCGATTGCCACTGAAGAACATCGTAAATTGCGACAAGAGCTTCGAATGCATCTTTCTCGGTTTTGTAAAAGTTATCCTCAACTCTATCGGTTAATGGCTCCATTTCAAGGAAATCGTCGGAGCAAGAACCAATTCCTAAGAGTGTAATAAGGATTACTGCTATATATTTTCTCTTTCTCATGATTTTTTTGATTTTGGTTTTAGAAACTTAGGTTAACACCAAACATGAAGGTTCTGGATTGTGGGTAGATATTTCGATCGATACCCATATCGAGAGCCGATTTTGCACCTATTTCAGGATCAAAACCACTATACTTTGTGAATGTTAGAAGATTCGATGCCGATGCAAATACTCTGAGTTTGGCAATTTTAGCCTTTTGGCTCAGATTTGCAGGAACGGTATAACCAATGGTTAGGTTTTTAAGTCGGAGATACGATCCATCCTCAATGTAAAAATCTGAAACATTGATGTAGTTTTTATTTGGATCGGCCACGGTAACTCTTGGATGTGTATTCGAAGTTCCCTCACCTGTCCAGCGTTCAAGAACACTAGAGTTCCAGTTTGACATAGGAAGATCGTAACGACGTGTTCCATTGAATATCTCTTGGCCAAAAGCACCATACCAGAACATGTTAAAATCGAATCCTTTATACATAACGCTAAGGTTTAGGCCCGCAGTAAAATCGGGATAAGGATTTCCGATTTGCATTCTATCGTTATCGTCAATTTTGCCATCATCGTTTTTGTCGTACCAAATCAAATCGCCTGGCTTTGCGTTTGGTTGAATAACAGTGCCGTCGGTTGATTTGTAGTCGGTAATTTGTGTTTCGTTCTGGAATACTCCCATTGTTTTGTATCCCCAGAAGTATGCTATTGGATATCCAACTTCCATCATACAAATATTGCTCATACCAACAGCTAATCCAGCACCGTAAATTTTCCCTTCGCTATTGCTAATATCTGTTACCTCATTTTTGTTGTACGCTCCGCTAAGGTCAATATTCATAGCAACACCACTGAAGTTTGTTTTATAGCCAAACTCAACCTCTATACCTTTATTTCTAACCGAGCCGCCATTAACAGTTGGAGCCGCATTTCCCACATAACCGGGAATAGGAGCAACAACTAATAGATCTTTTGTTGTTTTATTGTAAAGATCCATTGTGAAAGTTATTCGATCGTTTAGGAAACGGGAATCGATACCTATGTTAGTTTGCTCGGAAGTTTCCCATTTAAGGTCGGGGTTAGATACGCCAGAAGGATTAGCGCCTACGGTAATGGTTTCGCCTGTACCAAATGTATATTTGCTGCCAGCACCAATTACCGAGGTGTATTTAAATGCGCCAATGGCTTCGTTTCCGTTTCGTCCCCATCCTAAACGTAATTTCAGGAATGAAAGAGGGGTGAAATTCTCCATGAAACTTTCCTTTGATATAATCCATCCTGCAGAAAAAGCAGGGAAGTATCCAAACCTATTATTAGAACCAAAATTCGATGAACCATCGGCTCTGAATACAGCCTCTAGCACATACTTCTCGTTAAAATCGTAATTTACCCTTGCAAAGTAGGAGAGAAGTGCATGTTCATCGGCGCCACCCCACGATTTGTAGTTCTCCTCGTCGGTACCATTATTTATCCAAGCATGATCAAAATCGTTGAATAAAAGATCGGTTTTGCGTCCACCAATGAACTCGTGGTGATATTTGTTGGCAGTCATACCCACCAAAGCGGTAAAACTATGCAAATCAATTTTGTTGGTATACGATAAGGTATTTTCGTTTTGCCAAGTGAACCAGCGGTTTACAGTACCATTTGCTTCCGATACCGAAGTTTTAACATTACCACCTAAATCGTAAACAGGGATAAATGAACGGTTGCTACCATTCGCATAATCAATACTAAAGTTCGATTTTGCTTTTAATCCTTTTATAATTTCGAATTCGCCCCAAACGTTACCTACCAGTTTATTCTCAGTATAATCGCCATAAAGAATGCTAAGATAGGCAACAGGGTTAACAACTTCTTGTGCAGCATAGTTTGATACACCCCAAGAACCGTCGTCCTCTTTAACTCGTGTAACAGGATCCATATTTACTGCTTTTGACAAAGGGCCCCCAAATTCAGCATTAGGATCTATACCATGGGTTTTCTTGTTGCTATATGCGAAATTATTTCCAAAGTGAAGTTTGCCGTAAATATGATTTGAGTTGATACGGTATGTGTAACGTTCATAGTTCGATTTCCCTTTTGCCACAATTCCATCCTGTGTTGTATAGGAGAACGATGACATAAATGTAGAGTTATCGTTACCGCCACCAATTGAAAACTGATGGCTTTGAACAGGTGCATTCTTGTAGAATATTTCGTTCAACCAATCGGTACCGTTTCCAACGCTAGCTGTTAAAGCATCAATATCGGTAAATGGAATTGCCGAATTATCGTTGGCGTAACTTTCGTTCATTATAATTGCATATTCCTTTGAATTTAAGAGAGAGACTTTTCTCCAAGGATTTTGGTATCCAAAGGAGTAGTCGTAATTAACTGCCATTTTGCCTTTTACGCCGCTTTTAGTGGTTATCAACACAACGCCGTTTGCACCACGTGCACCATAAATAGCGGTTGCCGAAGCATCTTTTAGCACTTGAACCGATTCAATATCGGTTGGGTTGAGGTAGTCAATTCCTCCTACAGGCATTCCGTCAACAATATAAATAGGATCAGCAGAGCCATTAGTACCCACTCCACGAACTCGAACTGTTAGCCCATCGCCAGGTTGTCCAGAGTTGGAAATAACCTGAACTCCTGCAGTTTTCCCTTGCAAAGCTTGTTCAATTCTTAGAGGATTTGATTTTTTTATTTCGTCGCTACTTACCTTTGCAACGGAGGAAGTAAGTAAACTCTTTTTTTGAACACCATAACCCACCACTATAAGTTCCTCGAGCACTTGCGACGATTCTTTTAGCGTTACAGCTATTGATGTTTGATTATTCACAGGTATTTCTTTTGTTTCCATACCTATGAATGAGAATACTAAGGTCTGATTCGCTCCAACCTTAATACTGAACTTACCATTTGTGTCCGATGATGTTCCTACAGTCGGATTTTCCTTAATGGTAATGGTTACACCTGGCAATGGAATTCCCTCGCCTTCCGAAGTAACAGTTCCTGTAACTGTTATTTCTTGCGCGGCAAGTATTCCCACCCAAGCAATTAAAATTAAAGACAATAAAGTTTTTTTCATTGGTTTAGATTTTGGGTTAACAGGTGCAAGGTAAAGCCACATTTCTAAGTTTAATTTTTACATGCCCCAACAT
>WBUV01000247.1 GCA_008933525.1 Bacteroidales bacterium
CCCATAATGTCGCCCCACAAACAAGTACCAGAGGTTAACACTTGGAGCGTTTTATGGGGTTTGGTTATGGCAATTATCTTTTCTGCAGCAGCAGCCTACCTTGGTCTAAAGGTTGGTCAGGTATTCGAGGCCGCTATTCCAATTGCTATTATTGCTGTTGGATTATCAACCGTTGCAAAACGTAAGGGAGCGCTTGGCGAGAATGTCATTATCCAATCTATTGGAGCAAGTTCTGGAGTTATTGTTGCAGGTGCAATTTTTACACTTCCTGCTCTTTACATATTAAACCTTGAAGCACAATTCTACCAAGTATTCCTATCATCGCTTTTTGGTGGTGTTTTGGGTATCCTATTCCTAATTCCATTCCGTAAATATTTTGTTTCCGATATGCACGGAAAATTCCCATTCCCCGAGGCTACAGCCACCACCGAGGTGCTTGTATCGGGCGAAAAAGGTGGAAAGCAAGCACGTTTGCTTGTAGTTAGTGGATTAATTGGCGGTATTTACGACTTTATCATAGCAACCTTTGGTTGGTGGAGCGAGGTGGTTACAACCCGTGTAATCCCTGCCGGTGAAGCACTTGCAGCAAAATCAAAGTTAGTTTTCAAACTAAACGTTGGTGCGGCAGTAATGGGTATTGGCTATATCATTGGAATGAAATATACTGCAATTATTGCAGCTGGTTCATTTGTTGGCTGGTTCGTTATTATTCCAATTATCAACTACTTTGCGCCCGGATTGACTGAGACTGTTGGTAGCAACGTTACCCTACTAGTTGGCGATATGAGCGCAGAACAAATCTTCTCAACTTACGTTCGCCCTATAGGTATTGGTGGTATTGCAATGGCTGGTATCATTGGAATTATCCGCTCCAGTTCAATTATTAAAAAGGCTTTTGGATTGGCTGCATCGGAACTATTCGGTGGACATAAATCTATTTCAAAAGAAGAACTTAGAACCCGCAGAGACCTTCCAATGGCAATTATTGCTGGAGGTATTCTACTTACAACCATTCTTGTATTCATTTTCTTCCAGTTTGGAGTAGTACATAACTTAACTCACGCGTTAATAGGACTAGGAATTGTAATGGTAATAGCCTTCCTATTCACCACTGTAGCAGCCAACGCTATTGCAATTGTTGGTACTAACCCAGTATCGGGGATGACTTTGATGACTCTTATTATCGCATCGCTTGTAATGGCATCGGTTGGATTGACAGGAACATCAGGAATGGTTGCTGCGCTTATTATTGGTGGTGTTGTATGTACAGCGCTATCGATGGCAGGTGGCTTTATCACCGACCTAAAGATTGGTTACTGGTTAGGTTCATCGCCTATTAAACAGCAGAGCTGGAAGTTTCTTGGAACATTCGTTTCCGCAGCAACTGTTGGTGGTGTTATCATTCTATTAAATAAAACTTACGGTTTCACAGGTAAAGATGCCCTTGTTGCTCCACAAGCAAACGCAATGGCAGCTGTAATTGAGCCAATGATGAGCGGAAAACCTGCTCCTTGGATGCTTTACGGTGCGGGTGCATTCCTATCGTTGATTCTTACTATGATTGGCGTTCCTGCACTAGCCTTCTCGTTGGGTATGTTTATTCCTCTACAATTGAATACACCTCTTTTGGCTGGTGGTATTATTGCTCATATAGTTTCTACCCGCTCTAAGGATGCTAAAGTTAACCAAGCACGCAAGGAACGTGGAACCCTGATTGCATCGGGATTTATTGCTGGAGGTGCACTAATGGGCGTTATTAGTGCTGTTTTGAAGTTCGGTGGAATAAACTTTGTAAATACCGAATGGATTGAATCGCACCCCGCCGAGATACTTGGATTTGTGATGTTCCTTGTAATTGGAGGATACATAATTTGGGAAAGCTTAAGAGCAAAACCAGAGGAAGAGTAGTGTCGAGTGAAAAGTTAAAAGTTAAGTGATACTGAACATTTCTCTTAACTTTTAACTTTCTACTCTATAACTTTTAACTTTTTAAGAGTATGATAAACAGAGATAATTTAGTCGACCGCTTTATAAGGTATGTTAAGATAGATACCCAAAGCGACGATACAGTAACCGATAGATTCCCCAGCACCGAAAAGCAATTGGTTCTTTCCAACCTACTAGTTAAAGAATTAAAAGAACTAGGTGTTGAGGATGTTAATATTGATGAGTTTGGCTATGTAATGGCTACCATTCCTGCCAACACAACCAAAAATGTTCCAACACTTGGATTCCTTGCTCACGTGGATACCGCTCCCGATATGCTTGGGAAAGATGTGAAGCCTCGCTTTGTTGAGAATTACGATGGAACCGATATCTTACTTAACAAGGAAAAGGATTTAGTTCTTGCTGTGAAAGAATTCCCTGAACTTAAGAATTACGTTGGACAAACGTTGATTGTTACCGACGGCACTACGCTTCTTGGTGCAGACGATAAAGCGGGCGTTGCCGAAATAATGACTGCTGTTGAGTACATTATGAAAAACCCCAGCTTCAAGCACGGAAAAATCCGCATAGGTTTTACTGCCGATGAGGAAGTAGGGCGTGGTGTTGACCACTTCGACGTTAAGCGCTTTGCGGCCGATTACGCCTACACTTTAGATGGCGGAGCTATTGGCGAGTTAGAGTTCGAGAATTTCAACGCGGCTGGTGCAAAAATCACCATACAAGGAAGAAACATTCACCCCGGCTACGCAAAGGATAAAATGCTCAATGCAATACTAATCGCTCAGGAATTCAACAGCTTACTTCCTGCACACGAGCGCCCAGAGCACACCGTTGGTTACGAGGGTTTTTATCACCTTATAAAAATGGATGGTTCTGTTGAGAAGGCTAACTTCCAGTATATTATCCGCGACCACGACCATAAAAAGTTTGAATCGCGCAAAGCGTATATGGAGCGTATTGCAGAATACATAAACACCAAATACGGTCAAGGAGTTGTTACTCTTGAGGTGAAGGACCAATACTACAACATGCGCGAAAAGGTTGAACCTGTTTACCACATTGTTTCTACAGCCATTGAAGCTATGGAAAAGGTTGGAGTTAAGCCAAAGGTTAAACCAATCCGTGGAGGTACCGATGGTGCTCGTTTATCGTATATGGGACTTCCCTGCCCTAATATCTTTGCAGGAGGTGAGAATTTCCATGGAAAACACGAGTATGTCCCAGTTGAAAGCATGGTTAAGGCAACTGAGGTTATCCTTAAAATTGTGGAACTATACGAATCGAAATAAACAGCACTAAATTGCGAGAAGCCCCTGAATAGGGGCTTTTTCATTCTTCTAATTCAACAAAGTATTCTTTACTTACATTGCACACAGGGCAAAGCCATGTATCTGGAAGGTCATCGAATTGCGTTCCTGGAGGAATGCCATTGTTTGGATCTCCAATTTCCTCGTTATAAATATAACCGCAAACTTTACACTTATACATGATTTTAAGATGTTTAGAATAACATTTTTTTTAACTTGCAACTGTTTATTTGTAACATCAATTTTAACTAAATATTATTAATATGGCGAATTCTTATAAAATAAAAATTGCTGTAGGTCTTATATCGATTATTGCTTTATTAGCATTCTCGTCGAATTCTGTGTATGCCCAAAAAAAGAAAGAAATTAGAGCCGCCGCTGTAAGTAGCAAAAAAGAGTGGAATCATATATACTCTAATGATACTGAGAAAAAATACCTGGAAGCCGAATATCAATATGATAAAAGAGGAAATACTCTGCTTGAGAAACTGTACGACGAAAACGGGAATATTATTAAGCACACAGAATTTAAGTATAATGCTGACGGGAATGAGATTCTTGAAATTTCGTATAATCCAAGGGGTCAAATAATCGAAAAAATTGAAACAACTTACTATAAGGAGGATTTAAAACTCGAGAAAAAGGTTTATGGAGCCAATGGAAAGTTGAAAAGTAAAAAAATATTTGAGTACAAAACATTTTAGCAGAAATGGATATCTCAAAGATTAGCCCAATTACTAATAAATTTAAAAGAATAAGTTTAAAGGAGGCCGAAAAAGCTCAACTCATGCAAAGAGTTGATTCTAAATACATACTTCCATTCGAAGTATCCAAAGAGGTATTGGAGAATGTTGTTGGTAGTTATTTCATTGTTGATAATAACGGGTATGTTGTTCCAGAATACATATCGGATTATTTTGATACACCAGAGTTCAATATGTATTTGGACCATCAGAACAAGAGACCGCGTAGGTATAAAATTAGAGTAAGGAACTACTGCGCATCAGGCGATTCTTTTCTGGAGATTAAATTGAGAACCCCCTCGGGCAAAACGGTAAAAAAAAGAATTTCTGCAAGAACTAACGATTTAAACAATGAGAACATTATTGATTTTGTAGCATCGAAAAGCCCATACATAATCGATGAATTATCCAAAACCCTTGTAACTAGATTTGAAAGACTTACATTGGTCTCACATGATTTCAACGAGAGAATAACTTTCGATTTTAACCTATATATCACTCTGCCAAACACAGGCCAATCAATCAATTATGAGAATATCAGCATTGTTGAAGTAAAACGAAGCAAGTTTAAATCGAATAGCGAAGTAGCCAAACTGTTAAAAATCCTCGGTTTTAGACCAAAAGGATTTAGCAAGTATTCCATAGGATGTGCGCTTCTTTATCCTAATTTTAAGAGCAATAACTTTAAAAAAACACTGTTGTACATTAAAAAAATTCAAGATGAATACACTCAACCTAATTATGCAAACAGATAGCTTGCAGCTATTTGGAATAGACCTATTGAACGCTGATGATTTTTTCACCTTACTCATTAGGTTTATCCTGAATATTTCTGTTCTATGGATAACAGCCCGATATCTTTACTATCCAAGAACTTACCGTAAAGATTATGTGTTTACCTTTTTACTACTAGGTGTTGTTGTATTCTTCATGTGTTTCTTACTAGCCAATGTAAAGTTACAGCTAGGATTTGCATTGGGGTTGTTTGCCGTTTTCGGAATTATACGTTATAGGACTAATCCCATTCCAATAAAGGAAATGACTTACCTTTTTTTAATAATTGCAATATCGCTAATCAACGCAATTTCATCAAAAAAAGTCAGCTATGCCGAATTACTATTTTCGAACTTCGCGTTACTAGGTGTAACTCTTATTCTTGAGAAAGGATTATTTATTAAGCACCTATCACAGAGAATTGTAGTGTACGAGAAAATTGATTTGATAAAACCTGAACGTAGAGCCGAACTTATAGCAGATTTAAAATTAAGAACTGGCCTCGACATTAGAAATGTAGAAATCGGGAAGGTAGATTTTCTTAGGGATATAGCATGGCTAACGGTTCATTTTCCGTCGGAAAGTATTAAAGATGATGATGGACTAGCGTTGAATGAGAACCAAATTGTTGATGACGACGATTAGGCTATACAATTTCAACCATTTTGAATGGTAGTTTAACCAAAGCCTGGAAATCTCTTCCAAGGTTTTTAATTGTATCGTCGTCCTCCTCGTAGTACCAGTTTATAAC
>WBUV01000248.1 GCA_008933525.1 Bacteroidales bacterium
TCTACTGACATAGGGTTGTCATTTCAACTCATTACATTTGTTATATTAATATAGACCAAACATGGAAGAATTGCGCAAACGTTACTAACAAATCTTAAAAAGATCAATCTTGGCTTACTACAATGAACAAAATTGAAAACATAACATGCATAAATGCACTCAATAAACTAAAGAGAACAATACCTTACGGTTGGGATTTGAATATTTACAGAGGCTGTAGTCATAATTGCAAGTACTGTTACGCCATTTACTCCCACAATTATTTGGGGGTAGAGGATTTTTCAAAAGTATTTGTAAAAACGAATGTTGTTGAACAACTCGACAAAGAATTAAGCGATAAGAACTGGAAAAGAGAAATAATAAATATTGGAGGGATAACCGATAGTTATCAAAGCATAGAAGCAGAGTTAAAAATTATGCCAGAGATTTTGAAATTATTAATTAAGCATAAAACTCCAGCAATAATTTCAACCAAATCAGACCTTATCCTTCGCGATTTCGATTTAATTGCACAACTATCAAAAATCACCTACGTTAATGTAGCATCAACAATAACTACACTGGATGAGAGCATCCGTCAAAGAATTGAGCCAAATGCTAGTCCTAGTCTAGATAGGTTTAGAATACTCAAGACATTCAGAAACACGAATGCATCTGTAGGATTACATGTAATGCCTATAATCCCCTACTTAACCGATAGTTATTCTAATTTTGAAGGACTTTGCGCTGAAGCAAAAAACTCCAATGTACATTACATGTTACCTGGTGTTCTGTATTTGCGAGGTAAAACCAGAAAAATCTTCTTTGATTTCATACAAAATGAATATCCTGATAAGTATGACGATTTAAAAATACTTTACAGAACAGGAGGTGCGGACAAAGTCTATAAGGAAAAGTTATACAACGAAATTGTGAACCCTTTACGCTTAAAGTATGGCATATCTAATAGTTATATTAAACCGATGAAGGAAAAGTTACATACAGAATAATCTCATATCTCAAATAAACTCTATGTTAAACAATAATTATTAGCATTTATGAATTAACTGTCAACCTAAACTCTAAGAAAATTGTTTATACTGTATGACAAAAATTTATTATATGGCAGATAATTACAAAGTAGAACTCGACAGAGTAAAGGAACTTATATACATCGATGTAGAGGGTGAAATTGCAGCAGAAATGAACATTATAATAGATGGTTCCGACAGAATAATCATAGAACACACTCTAGTTAGCCCAAAATACAACGGAAGGGGCTTTGGAAAACTAATGGTTGCAAAGGCTGTAGAGTATGCGCGGCAGAATGGAATAAAAATTACTCCACACTGTGAGTATGCAAAAAGCGTTTTCGACAAAACACCAGACTATAAAGATGTTCTATAGTAAACGGTTTATCAAACAAAAACCTTAGACTATTGTTTATATGCTGCAACATAAAATCTGTTGAATCATAAAAAAAACCGATGCAAACTCTACTGTTTAAAATACACATTAATGCTCATGCCGAAAGGGTTTGGTTTTGCCTTTGGGACGAAGAAAGCTATAAAAAATGGACCTCCAAATTTTCCGAGGGAAGTCATTACAAAACTGATAGTTTTACCGAGGGAAATAAAATTCACCTCCTAACACCATCGGGTGATGGAATGTATAGTATTTTGGAGAAGATTATTGATAATAAATTCCTTGCGTTTAAGCATTTAGGAGCAATTAAGGACTTTGAGGAACAACCAATCGATGAGCAGACTAAAGGTTGGACAAACGCCATGGAAACTTACCAACTAAACACCTCCGATAATGGGACCGAAGTGGTTGTTAGTGTCGATACAGTTGATAAGTACATTGAGCATATGAATAAACTCTTCCCCATCGCACTAAAAGAGTTAAAAAAAATTGCCGAACAAAAATAACAACACTATGGAAGCACGGAATCCTGTAAATTGGTTCGAGATTTATGTTGATGACATAGATAGAGCCCAAAAATTCTATGAAACAGTTCTATCCAAGCAAATGATGGAGCTACCCATGCCTGAGGGTATGGACGACAAAATGGTTGCTTTTCCTTGGAGCGAGGGCGGTGTAAACGCTACAGGCGCATTGGTACAGTCAAAGCACATAAAATCGGGTGGTAACAGCACTCTAGTTTATTTTCAAACCGATGATTGTTTAACCGAACAAAATAGGGTTGAACAGGCTGGAGGAAAAGTAATTCAACCCAAATTCTCAATCGGCGAGCATGGTTTCTGCGCTTTATGCATGGATACCGAAGGTAATATGTTTGGATTACACTCAGTAAGATAAGAGTATATGCGTTGGATAATATATTCCATAGTTTTGATGATTCTTGGAGGTTGCTATAACCACAAAAATGCAATCGACTTAACTGATGCATCAAAGCACTTCTCCATATCATACAATATCCATATACCCGATACTAGCAAAGACGATTGGGAAATAATTCACATGAACGTGGATGGTTCAAATAAACAAAATATCACCAACCATTCCGATGTAGCGTGGACTTACCATGCATTTAAGAGTCGCCTATTCTTCATCAGCGATCGCGATACCGCATATAGACACTATTTCCTCTATGAATGTGACTCTAAAGGTAATAACGTAAAAAAAGTCAGCGATCTCAGATTAGAGGATAGCTGGATGAGTAGTTGTAAAAATGGAGAAGAAATCATTGTTAGCGGACGAATGGGAAAAGAAATTCGTTTTCAACTATTTTTAATTAACACCAAAACAGGTGATTACCATCAACTCACCACAGACACTGCTGCAATGTACAGTGATCCATGCTTTTCGCCCAATGGCGAGCAAATTGTTTTTAGTTATAAGAAAAATCGCAAGGATAAAACAGCTCATGAGGAACTCTATTTAATGGATATAAATGGAAGTAATCTTCGAAGGCTAACTTTTTATCCTGAAGACAATCCATCGGCAAAAGAGTATGGCTACAAAGCAGGATCTGCACGCTGGCATCCAACTGAAAATATTATCACGTACGTATCTAAACAGAATGGTAGAAATAGCATTTTCGCCATTACTCCTGATGGAAAAAAACAATGGAAACTTCTCGAAAACAAAGAATCGGATGGATGGCACGATTGGAGTTCGGATGGAAATTGGTTAGTATATAACAGTTCTGATAATGAAGAAAAGCAATATCACATTACCCTTATGAACTGGAAATCTAAGCAAAAATGGGTTTTAACAGATAGTACCTACAAATCTCAACTTGGACCAGTATTTCTAGAGAAATAATTAATCATATTTCACAGTAGAGAGTCGGATTTAATTATCCGACTTTCTGCTTATAGTGATTGATGATTTCATTCCATCTATAAAAAAATTCTTAAAATTCATTACTACTGACATAGGGTTGTCAGTTCATCTTATTAAATTTGCATAACACTCAAAATAATATGGAAAAATTCATCACACTAAATTCAACTAATATTGATGCAGAGCATATATGCTGTGCATTTTCTGATAAAAAATGCGATGAAGGCTATCAACTCAAAAAGGAATGGCTCAAAAAGGAATTTAAAAATGGATATATTTTCAGCCGACTAGATGCCCGTGCAAAGGTATTTATTGAGTATGGCCCAGCAGAGTTTGGTTGGGCACCGATTAATGCTCCAGAGTATCTCTTGGTAAACTGTTTTTGGGTATCGGGACAGTACAAAGGGAAAGGTCATGGAAAAGCATTGCTTAATCAGGCAATCGAAAGTGCAAAACAACAAGGTAAAAATGGCTTGGTTACTGTGGTTGGAACGAGTAAATTCCATTTTATGAGCGATACAAAATGGCTACTAAAACAAGGGTTTCAGATCAGCGAGAAACTAGAGTACGGATTTAGTTTGCTGGTTTTGAAAATAAAAAACGATGCACCAAATCCCAAGTTTAAGCAATGTGTTAGCAAAGGTGAGTGTGAAAATAAAAAAGGAATTGTAGTTTACTACAGTAATCGTTGCCCTTTTACAGATTACTATGTAAATAAAACACTAGTTGAAACAGCACAAAAGAGGAATTTACCATTGCAAATTATCAAAATTGAAACTTTAAAGCAAGCACAAAATTCACCAACACCCGCAACAATCTTTAGTTTATACTACAACGGAAAATTTATAACAACCGATTTAAGTGTTTGCCTGGAGAGTAGATTTGATAAAATAATTGAACAGCAGCGGAAATAATTTTTTCAAAAAACACAATTCAATTGGTTTTTCCATGCACCTTAAATTCTCATATTGTTTTTTTTCATTTTTTAAAACTAAAAAATTATACAGCTAAAATAAAAGCAGTTTGATTGAGTAATTCAATCAAACTGCTTTTATAACCTAGATTCAAATTAAAAACTATTCAAAAATCTCGATCTTGTCATTTATTTTAGTCCAATTGGATTTTCCACCGTATGAAACATACAACCCATCGGGTCTAGCAGTAAATACATCATCCTTTCCATCTCCGTTTAAATCTCCGATCAATACTTTACTTAGCGCATCAGGTGAATCACTAACTTTATTCCAACTAGATGAACCTCCATAGGATATATACCATCCTGTATTTAAGGTACCATTATTACAAGGGTAGAATACATCATCCATTCCATTTCCATCAAAATCTCCAATTAAAACCTCAAAAACTTGAGCAGTCAACGAATTAAATTTTTCCCATATAGAAGTTCCACTATAAGATATATACCAACCAGCACCTAAATAACCCGTTAATGCTGGATAAAAAACATCTAATTCTCCATCGCCATTGAAATCGCCAAGCTTAATCTCCCTTAATTGTGCCGCTGAATAAAAAATCTTTGACCAAGAAGTTGTGCCACCATACGAAACATACCAACCGGTACCTTGAGGTCCATTAAGTGTTGGATAAAAAACATCATCCTTACCATCATTATTCATATCAGCCAGATAAACCTCTCCAACCTGAGCCGATAAAGCATTTATCTTTGTCCAAGGGGTTATACCACCGTAAGAAACATACCAGCCAGATCCCTGAAAACCATTAATAGCAGGATAAAACACATCGGCTATGCCATCTCCATCTAGGTCACCTATCAATATTTCATCAACTTGAGCAGTAGAAGTATTTATTTTTGTAAAACTTGTTACTCCCCCATACGAAACAAACCATCCTGAACTAGTTGTAGTAAAAACATCATCGTTACCATCGCCATCAAAATCAGCAAGTTTAACTTTTTGCACATCATCAATTTTAGCAATTGGATCGTTATCATCAACTTCCTCACAAGAAAAAAGAACTAATGCAAAAAATGTGATAAAAGCCCAAATAATCTTTTTGTTAATCATAAGTTATAATTTGTAGTTAAAGTTTACATAAGTTTTGTAATACTAATTTAGTAATTTGCTTTTTATAAACCTCCATAATGTTATAAAACATGATTACAAGAGTCTTGCGTGGGGCTATCTACAAGTATTGTTGGTAGTTGAACCTATGCATTGTTAATATGAATATTTTTAATGTGAATATAGATC
>WBUV01000249.1 GCA_008933525.1 Bacteroidales bacterium
GTACCTAACTCTGAGGCAATATTTGAACCAACCTTTCCTGCAAGTATGAGCCCAATAATTGTTGAAGAAAACTCTAGCAGTATACTATCCCTTGCGGCCAAACCTATTAGGTACTCGGGTAAAAAAGGATTTTCTGTATTATAGGCAGTTTGCAGGGTAATTACCGCACCCATAAATGCAGAAATTATTGCCACAATACCAATCGATTGTATTCCTAACTTATCAATCTCCTTAACAATTAAAGAATAATATATTTTACCTCGCTCGGGTTTAGTAAAAACCTTAAGCAAAAGTAAAATATACTCTCCAAATAGGTGGAATATCTTCATATCAACTAAATTATACATCTCAGTACAAAAATATGGATAATTATGTACTAATCCGATATTAGCGAATGTTATCTCAAAGGTATGTTTGATTTTTATTGAAAACAAAAATTGAGTACGTTTGCAGTTTATTAAAAATTTAAAGCATGGCAGAACGTAATAATCTTTTTTGCATTATAATGGCTGGCGGCATTGGAAGCCGATTTTGGCCTCTAAGCCGAACATCTCGCCCTAAGCAATTTATTGATATTTTAGGAACAGGCAAATCCTTATTGCAACAAACCTTCGACAGAATGGAGAAGATTTGCCCTGCAGAAAATATACTTATAGTAACAAGTACTATCTACCGGGACTTAGTTCTGGAGCAATTACCAAAAGTAACATCGGAACAAATACTTCTCGAACCCATGAGAAGAAATACAGCCCCATGTATTGCCTACGCAACCTATAAAATTCAGCAAACAAACCCAAATGCAGTTGCGGTAGTGGCACCCAGCGACCATTTAATCTTAAACGAGGATAAATTTGTTGAGACTATTCTGAATGCTGTTGAGTTTGCTGAAAAAAATGAATCACTTCTAACCCTTGGTATTAAGCCTAGTCGCCCAGAAACAGGTTATGGGTATATTCAAATTGATAAACCCGTGAAGGGCTTCACCGGACTTCACAAAGTGAAAACTTTTACTGAAAAACCAAATCTTGAACTTGCTAAAGTATTCATGGACAGTGGAGAGTTCTTCTGGAATTCAGGTTTATTTGTGTGGAGCATTAATTCAATATCAAAAGCATTTAACGATCATTTACCAGAAATTAGCACACTATTCAAGGACGCTGCATCCAGTTTTGGCACACATGTGGAAAATACCATAATTGAGAAAACATACTCGGAGTGCAGAAATATTTCCATCGATTATGGAATAATGGAAAAAGCTGATAATGTATACGTGGTTTGTTCGGAGTTTGGCTGGTCCGATTTGGGAACTTGGGGCTCGCTTTACACTCATGTTCCGACAAATAATCAAGGAAATGCTTCGTTATCCAAAAATGTAAAATTCTACAATACCAAAAACACTCTTGTAAGTTCAAGCAATAGTAAAATGGTTGTTGTTCAGGGACTTTCAGATTATATTGTTGTCGATACTAACGATGTGCTGCTAATATGCAAAATGCAGGATGAACAGCAGATAAAGAATTTTGTAAACGATATCCAATTAGAACAAGGCGAGAATTTTTCTTAGGATAAGGGGTGTCTCAATAATAGAAAAGATGTAGAAATAAAAAAGGGTGTCTTTCATAGACACCCTTTTTTCAGAATAATACCATTAATATTCCCAAAGGTCATGTTCGATATTAAAAATCTCATTTTTGATTCGGTCCGATTCAAGCATTGTATTAATACCTCCAAAAGTATATTCATTAATACGCCTATCGTCGTATACGTTGGATTCTTTAATAATGTACGATGAAAATCTTCGCTTGAAGAATACGTCATCAAACGATACTCTCTGAGCATCATTGAAAGTATTAAAAACATCAGTGTTGGCTAGCACACTTCTTGCTTCTGGAAAGTAAACCCAGAATAACTGAATACGATTAATTTCGCCAGCCTGTTGCTCTTCTTCTCCTCCGGTGTCCAAAATTCTTAATGAGTGCATAATTGGACAAATACCAATTATTCTAACCTGAAGAGTTGAGTGTTGTTTGTCAAAGAACCACTCTTCTTTAACAAGTAGCTCTTTAATAGCATTCCACTTAATCTCACCTTTGATGGTAACATCAACTTCTTGGCCATTTTCATCGGTTTGCTTTTGAACTCTGTCAAGAGCATCCATATTTTTGAGTACTTGCTCATACGATAATCTGGTGGTGAATTCGCCATCTAGGTCATTCTCATAAGCAGTAATTTCATTATACTTAATAGCCCTAACAAGCCTTTGAACAAGACTCTCTCTATCCAACAGTGCTTGAGTTGGGTAGTATAGAGGAAAGTTTATTTTTTGCCTTAAATCGATGATCCTCCAAACTCGTTTCGAAAACATAACATCCGATTCCCTTATATAAGGGTATGGGATCGGCTGTCTTGCAGGAATAGTTTCACGAGTATAGAACCCATCGTTAACTAAACTCTCTTTACGATCCTGTGCCTGAACATCAAATGAACTCACAAGCATCGCTAACCCTGAAAATAAGATAGTTAATCTTTTCATATCTGTAATCTTATCTGATCTTTAATACCATATCTGTCAATTCAACAACCTCACCGCTTGGACCCACCGCTTTTACATCGGTTATTGCAACTTGGTTTCCAGTTCTTAGGCTGTTAATAATTTTCTTTTGCTCATCGGTAAACCTTGAACTTGTAGACTCTTTTTCCTGTAGGAAACCTCCAACAGTTGAAGAAAGTTTAAAGCCTACCACTTTATACTTTAATTCGAAGTCAAAGTCTGGAGGCATTTCTGCAACCACCCCAAGCGATGCAGCAAGTTGGTTCTTTTCAACATTTTTGCCTGTAACACCAATAACTTTTGGGAAGGGAGGTGGAACTTTCTTAACCCTAAATGTTTTTGTTCCCATTGCCTGTTTGCGCCTTTCAACATCTGCGTAAACCGTAATTTCACAAGAATTTGAGCCCGCTCCTGGTTGTGCAATATAACTTCCACTACCAACTTGCTTTATTAAACCTTTTCCACTTATTGTTGCAGAAACCTTATCTGGAGGTACTCCTGGTATAGAAATATCCAATGGATTATCAACTCCTAGGTAAAGCACATTCATCTTTGTTGCGGCAATAACTACGTTAGGAGGTATAACAACATAACTGTGTTTAAAAGGTTTTCTAACTACAGTTCCATCTGGAGCCTTCATTTCAATTAAACCACTCCACGACATAGAACCTGTATTTCCTGCTCTACGAGTAAATTGGCCTTTCCCGTTTTTATCAACAGGAATATTCTCTTCACTTCCTATCGGTTTGTATTCGTACTCTTTAGTAACTGAGTTGAAAGTGGAGTCATACCTGCATAGATATATTCTAGGTTGTTGTGTAGTGTCAGATGCTGCAAGAAAAACCTCAGCTTTAAAGTCTGTGCCCTGGAATACTACACTTGAGGTTGGGATAACAGTTGCTTTTAAAACATTGAATTTAAAGTCAGAAGCCCCAATTCTAGATAAAAGATAATTCAATATTTCAGCTTCGGTATTCAATATATCTACCTGAACTTTAGTCAACTGTGGCATTACAGAAATCAGTGGAATATGTTCAAACCTTGCACTTTCCCATGAATTGTGTGTACCGTCTTCTTTAACAGGGGGATCGTCAGTGTTTAGAATGCCATTTATTGAATTAATTAATTCAGCGCCTTTATCTGGGTCAATTTGTTTTACTATGTACTCTCTGAAATCAATAATTTTTCTCTTAAGTTCGAAAGCTTTCCCATTGCCCTCAAGACCAATCAAAATTTTTGCAGCAACATCCAGATCACTTTTTGCTTCAATTTTCTCGCTAATAACTATATTATCAACAACAGCAGGAGTTTCTTCTCCTTCTGATGCTTTTACAATCTCTATTTTAAGATTCTGAACATAATCATAAATCTCCTTTGCCTTTGATTTAATTTCATCGGATTTTTGCTTCCATGGTCCTACCTTTACAGGGTTTACTAACATTGCATTATCAAACTCTGTGTAGATTTTCTCATTCTTAACTCTGTAGTTGTCAGTAGTTCTGGAAAGGCCATTATCTACTAGAACAAAAGCTTCTAGAACTTCGGAAGACACATTTAGGGCAAGCATAGCGGTTAGCACGAGGTACATCATGCCAATCATCTTTTGCCTGGGGGTTTCTTTTCCGTGTGACATAGACTTTTATATGAGCCTTGCTAGTTACTTACCATTCGACATTGCATTTATGGCAGATAGCATGTTGCCATAAACAGTATTTAACGATGAAATATTTTTATTCAAGGTTTCAACTGCGCTTGTAAATTTGTCGGTTTCGGCAATAGTTGTATTTAATTTTTTCATCATTCCATCAACACCGGAGTATACTTTTTCAGCCTCTTTCATGTGTTGATTTGCTTCTTGTAAATGCAACTCATGTGCAGCATTTAGGGCTGCCATATTTTTATTCAACTTTTCAAGTTGTTCCTTGTAGTTGTTATTTCCGTCAGTAATATTTTTGCCG
Source organism: Bacteroidales bacterium (assembly GCA_008933525.1). Classification (GTDB taxonomy): domain Bacteria; phylum Bacteroidota; class Bacteroidia; order Bacteroidales; family Tenuifilaceae; genus SB25. The sequence continues at coordinate 4,510 of WBUV01000249.1, forward strand.
TTGGCATTCATTGTTTCAGACAGCTGCAGATAAGTCGATGCTAAATTGTCGGATGCTTTTCCTAGATTGCTAGCGACTTGTTCAACAGATTCTGTAATTCTTCCTCCTACCTTTTGGCCTGCAGATGTTAGTTCAGATTCTAGGTTTTTAACAGAGTTATTTACTCCATCTAAGAAGTTCTGACCAGATTCAGACATTGCTCCGGCCGTTTTCTGAATATTATCTGAAAGTAAATTCATGGAATCGCTAAGGGCCTGTCCGCTTTGGCTATAGTTTTGGTTGAAGTTATTAACTGCTTCCGAAGCTTTAGATACCTTTTCAGAGAAATCTTTTACTGCAATAGTTGAGTTAGAAATATCTGCAATTTTACTAGATGCATCTCCTAGTTTACTAAGGCCTTGACTAACTTTGTCGAATAAAGCAGGGCTAATTTCCGCACTTTCGAGCATTTTGTTAAATTTCTCAGTAAAGACTAATGCTCCACCCATATTTACACTACCGCTTGCAATTGTTTGTGCTGCTGGCGCTGCTATTTGAGTTGTAGCCACTCCTCCTGAAGGAAGTGATGAGAGTATTCCTGTAATAATTTCCTGAATTTCCTCAGGCCCCATACCTTGTTTTCTACTACTTCTGTAGCCACTAATTTCGTCCTCCTCGGTCATCCCGGTTAATTCAGGGTAAACCAAAGTCCAGTCCAGTTCCTCGTGTATAGGTTCAAACGCTGAAAAGAAAAAGATAATAGCTTCAATCGACATACCGAACAGAAGCATTGTACCAGCACCAGGTAAGTGAAGGATTTTCAACAGAGCTCCAAGCATAGCGATAGATGCACCCCAACCGTAGAGGTATTTCATAAAGTTTTTCCATTTCTTGGAAGTTACTATTTCTTCAATATTTATTTTCATGCGTCAGATTTTTTATTGATTCGGACACTGGTATTACT
>WBUV01000250.1 GCA_008933525.1 Bacteroidales bacterium
ATGTAGTTTATCCGTTGTGGTGACAATGGTTTTGCGCACCGCTTTATTGTCTGTTTCAATCGATATTTTGCCCAAAACATAAGCAAATACCGTATCAATTTTATCGATGTAGTAGGTGCAGGCCTTGCCTATTCTTTCCTGCAGGGCCTCGTTTTTTTCAATTACGATACCTTGCCTTAGTAGTTGATTCAGCTGAACGCTGAATCGGTCGTTTACTTCAACAATTTCCGACTTTAGCAACAACGACATCTGCTCAAGTTGCTCGTGAATATCGCCAAAAACAACGGAGTAGTTTTCCTTTAGGAGTTTAATGCAGTAATTCAATCGGCGTTGAATTGGGCTGAAGTCGAAAAGTTCAGCCACCAGTTGCTGCTGGTACTCATTTTTTGCAGCCACAAGTACCTCCTTGGTGGGTGGATTTTGCTCAACGCTACGCGAGAATTCCAGCACAGTGCTATCGTTCTTAATGCATTGGGTTGATAGCGGTGAACTGAGAATCATTCCCTCAATGGTTTTACAACGGCTAAGCGCAACGTAAACTTGTCCGTGCGCAAAGGCGGAGCTGGCATCAATTATTGCCTTCTCAAAGGTTAAGCCTTGACTTTTATGGATTGTTATTGCCCAGGCCAGCTTTAGTGGGTACTGTATAAATGAACCAATGATAGTTTCGCTTATTGCACTGGTCTCATCATCGATTGAGTACTTGTAGTTTTGCCACTCAACCATTGTAACGGCAATATCATTGGAATCGCCCTCGCACTTAACTTGAATGATATCATCATCGATATCGACAATAGTTCCGATTTTGCCGTTATAGTAAAGTTTCTCGAACGATGAGTCGTTTTTTACAAACATCACCTGAGCGCCAATCTTTAGTTGCAATTCGTAGTCGGTAGGGTAGGAGTACTCTGGGAATTCGCCTTTTACAATAGCCTTGAAGGTGTGTAGGCTACTTTTAAGTTTCTGTAACTTGGAGTCGTTAATCCGTTGCGATTGGTGGTTGTGTGTGGTAAGGGTGATATAACCATCGTTATCATCCTTGTTTATATTGGGAATGTAGCGTTTATTGAGGATGTTTAGTGTTTCGGGGTCTATTCTATTGTCGCGTACTTTGTTGAGGATATCAATGAACTCCCTATCGCTTTGGCGGAAAATGTGCTTTAGCTCAATGCTAATGTAGGCTGTTTGCCTAAGTGCTTTGCTGCTGAAAAAGTAAACCGTATCGTAGTAGCGTTTAAGTATTTCCCACTCATCGTCCTTTGCAATTGGAGCCAACTGCTGAATATCGCCTATCATCAGCAGCTGAACACCACCAAATGGTTTGCTGTGGTTGCGATACCTACGAAGCACCTCGTCAATTCCATCGAGCAAATCTGCACGAACCATACTAATCTCATCAATCACAAGTAGGTCGAGGCTTTTGATGATGTTGATTTTCTCTCGGCTAAACTTTTGAACGCCATTTCTCGATGCGGCCTGAGGTTCCTCGTCGAATGGGTTGAATTGACTATTTGTTACGGGTATGTGTGGCCCAAAGGGCATTTGAAAGAATGAGTGAATGGTAACACCACCCGCATTAATGGCGGCCACACCGGTTGGTGCAACCACAATCATACGTTTTGGCGAAACCTCCTTGATATGCTTAAGGAAAGTGGTTTTGCCCGTTCCAGCCTTCCCCGTTAAGAAAATATTTTTTCCGGTGTACTGAATAAAATCGAACGCTTGCTTTAGTTGCAGGTTCTCTATATACTCCATATCTGAATTGCTATTGATAGGAATAAAGGTACAAAAAGTTTCTTTGTTGATATGGAGTAAAAATTCCTTTAAGTAAAACTTTGCGCCTTAGCGTTAAGATGGTTTATTATCACCTAACTTTAAGAACAATATCTGCATTTTCAGGCAATGCACGGTAAATCATTTTTGCATCGCGTTTGTTTAGTTTTATTCTAATTTCAGGCTGATACTTGGGCTTTTTGAAAGTGAACGCTGATCGGAATAATTCATAACCAGAATTAACTCTATCTCTAAAATCGAATTTAAACTGCTTCATGCCATCGGCAGATTCGCGGGGGTTGCTTTCATAGAAGTAAAGTTGGATTCCAGCACTGGTTTCGAATATAAAGTTTACCGCATCAATATCGGTTGTGTCTGGAACAACATCGGGAGTGTATTCCGAGGTGTCTTTTGGTGCAATCTTAACCATTAAGGGCACTTTGGGGATAGTTGAGATATGGCCTGTTACATGGAGTGGGAGTGAAAGCATTTTGTATAAGGCAACTTCGTCAACTGCATTAATGAAACGGCTTAACTTATAACTTTCAATTTTTGCGGAATGAACCACTACACCTTTAATCATAAGGTTGGCAGAGCTATCTGGAAAATTGAGGGTAAGACTTATTGAGTCAGATTTTGATGCCTCGAGCTGAGCATTTATGTATGCGTAAGCAATTTGTTTTGCAGAAATGGACGAATCGGATGTTGACACAAAGTTATACTCAGCTTTTTCTGGATTGGTTGAGAACTTGCTGTTAAACTCCTCGATTGCTTGGTTTACGGAAAGAATCTCGAATGTTGAAATGAACGAAATAATCAACACAAGCAGTATGGCCGAAATAATTAGTAGTACTCTAAATCTTTTCATTGTTTCAATTCTAGAATATGTAAACCTTTGAACCAAAATCGAGGGTTTTGTAAACTGCCTCTAAATCCTCATCGTTCATTCTTATACACCCATGAGTTACAGGCATACCAAGGAAGCGTTTGTAAATAGTTCCATGAATAAGGTACCCATCGCCAATGCTTAAGGCATAATCGCCAAGTACGCCAGCTTCCCAGCGTACAGGGTCGTTTTGCGATGGAATCGGTAAGCCCTCCTCAACAAACGACCAGTCCGGTCTGCGCCATACTGGATTAGTTACTTTTCCAATGATTTTATACAAACCTTTAGGGGTTTTAAAAATCCATTGGCGTTTATCGTGACCTTTTAACAAGGTATAACTCCCTGTACTGCAAAAACCTTCGCGTATTTGCTTTTTGTTTTTATAGAGTTTGAAACGGTTGTAAGTTGTATTGACAATAAAATAGGGTTGTGCCGGAGTAAGGTTATTGAACTTTTGAGAATTTTTTTTGATAAGATTGTCGAGTCTTGCGATTTGTTTCTGGTTTAAACTTGCAGTGTCGACAGCCGATGTTTTTTGCAAATCTAGGTAACTTTCCTTTATACCAGATAGTGCATAAAGAACAAAGACAACAATTAATATAATGGAAGTTAATGTGATTGATAACCCAATAAAGAACCTAAGAACAGGTCGTTTCTTTGCAACTTCAACTTTAGTACTATTATCTGTGACTTGTTCCATAAACTAGCTCCTTGGAATTTTTTTTAGGTTATAATTGCTCGCAATGCTGTTGAAGTCGAGGATTGAACCCACAATAACAACGGGTGTTCCAACTTGTATTAGGTTGTAAACTTTAAGCATATCTGAATCGTGGAGCGCAACACATCCATCGGTCCAATCTGTCCCTTTTCCACCATCACCGTGAATCTCAATTAGGTTACCAATGTGAGCATTGCGTGGCAATCTGCCAGCGGCTTTGTCCTTATTGAATCTTTCAATATCTTCAGCATTAGGGTAGTTGAGGAGTAGCGCTCTAAAGTACTTTGTTTTATTTGATGGAATTCTTGTTTTTACAAGATAAATACCCTCTGGTGTTGCTTTGTCGCCTTTAAGACGTTTGCGTCCCATCCAATTCTTCCCGAACTCTGCATCGTAAGTGTATTTTTTTACTCCCGATTGGTATATATAGAGTTTACGGGCGAATTTGTCTACAATAATTGCGGTGGATTGGTTTTTCTTGGTGTTTTCAATGGTGCTGTTCACCATTTTTTTCCAGTATGGTTGGGAGCTAAAGTACTCCTCCAAATCGTCGAAAGTTCTTTTGTATGATGATAGCAGAAGGTCTTCCGCTTTATTAATTTTAGTTTCGGCTTTTAGGTATTCGCCTTTTTCAAAATCTAGTTCCGATTCTCGGAGTAACATTCTGCCGTTCGAGATGTTGTTTCGAACCTCGCTAGGTAATGGAAGAAGATTGAATAACTTGTTTACATTAACAATTAAGCTATTCAACGATTCAATCTTTTCTTTAACAACAATAACTAGGTTTTTTGAGCGTTTAGTTGAACTTTTTGATGCTTTTTTAGCAATGTCCGCTGATTTTTTCGAAAAACTTTTAACCTTTTCGTAATCCCTGAAAAGGATAAATTTTTCATTTTGTATGTTCCAATGAGCCATGGCGGAGTCGTATAGAGCTTTGGCTTCTGCGTACTGTTTTTTTGAATATCGTTGGGCTTTTGATTTTGAGGCTTCTTGAAGCGAAGCAAGAGCAAATTCAACCTCTCCGACTGGAGGTTTAGGTATTAAGTATATAAATAAGACAAAAAGACTTGCCAAAAAAGCAAATACTGCTGAAACAAAAAGAATTCGTTTTAATAATCGGCTCATAATGGTGCAAATATCTAAAAAAATCCCCGGGAAAAACCCGGGGAAATCAAAAAAACTTGAATTAATAATTATCTTTTGCCTTTAACTTTAGCAATAGCATCGTTTAATTCGGTGTTGATTCTGGTAGCGCTATCTTTAGCAGCTTTCATTTTGTTCGATGCATCCATGTATTTACCAGCATCGTACATGCCTTTAGCCTCAGCAACAGAAGCCTCAATAGCAGTCATCTCGGTTTTGATTTGCTCAAGAACAGCAGCACCTTCTTTACCGCGAGGAGCTTTCTTCATTAATTTTGTGTTTTCCTCAAGAAGAGTAGCCATTTCAGTCATAAGACCTTCAACTTCAACTTTTACTTCTTCTTTCTTAGTAACAGCGTTAGTTTGAGCTAATTTAGCCATCTCAAGAATTCTGTCTAGTTTTTCGCTAGCTGGTTTGAATTTCTTGAAAAGTTTTGATTTCTGAACCTCGATGTCAGCCATAACTGCATTCATAGAATCTTGAATAGCTACGAAATCAGCAGCAACGTAAACGTCAGCTTCTAACATTTTAGCAGAATCAATAGCAGCGTTAGCAGCATCAATTTTTTCTTGTGGAACTTTACCACAGCTAGAAAGAAAAGCAACCATTGTAAGGGCTGCGAATCCAAGTAAAATCTTGTTCTTCATAATTAAATTGTTTGGGTTTAAAAAATTGTTATACAATAAAATTGGTTAGAAATTCTCTGTTCGAAAATCAATGCAAATCTATATCAAGTATCGATACGATATTCATTTTACTCAATATTTTTTTTTATGACGAAACAAATTGATAATCAGTTGCGTGAAAATGATTGATGTTTGATGATAATAAAAATTAACAATTGATTTAAATAAAAAAAAAGAGTAAATTTGATTGGAATGAGCAAAAAATAAAAAAAGTGGCAATAGTTTCGGCATTAATCTTATCTGTTT
>WBUV01000251.1 GCA_008933525.1 Bacteroidales bacterium
GGCTAATACATGGCATTTTGAATAATAGTTCTTATAATAGTCGGTAAAGTTTCCCTTCATATTTGGGTTCGAAAAAATGATTTTTGACGCAAAATTGAGATACGGAATCATCTTATTTCGTTGAACTTCATTTCTTTTGTAGAAGTCGCTACCCCAGAAGGTTATAACCAATTCTTTTGTTCTTCTTTTAAGATGTAAAACATTAAGAAATAGAAAATTCTTATTGAAGAAATGAATATGAGTTACATCATAAATTGTATTAGAGGATTTTAAGCACCATTTTATAAAAAAACGCATTAAAAAAAAAGATAAATAGGGGTTTACTCTATCGGCTATTTTTTGAAGATAGAGATTTGCTTTATTTGGGTAAAGAACTTTATTGTATATAGATGGATCAATAATTGATTGAGCAGGATTGGTGTTGAGGATATCAATAGTTAAGTTAGGACTAGCACTAATATTATTAACTATATCGTGTAGCAAAAATGAATTGGCATCACCAATAATTAAAATACGTTTATTAACCATTGAGATTATTTTATATTGTTTTGCAAGTAATGTTGCCAATCGCCAATGTCAACCCATGATTTTTCTGATACAGGAAAAACCCCAACCTTTCCATTGTTGCTTATTATTTTTTCAATTAGGTGAGTCATATGGAAGTAGGTATTTTCTGGAATATACTCTAGTACTTTTGAATCAAGAATGTACATTCCAGAGTTGATTTGGTAAGTGATCTCTGGTTTTTCAGTTAATTTACGGAGCATACCATTCCCTTCTGTTTCCAATATTCCGTAGGGAATAGAATAATGCTTTAATGCAGAAACAATTGTTAAATCATTTTTATTGGATTTATGGTAATCCAGTATTTCGGAGTAATCGTTTTCTATGATAATGTCGCAATTTGAAACAAAAAAATCGCCTTTAATTTTGCCTTTCAACGAGAAAAGTGCACCTGCTGTCCCTAACGGTTTATCCTCCGTTAAATAATCCAGTTTAATTGTCTTTTTGTAAACATCATCGATGTATTGCTTAATCATCGCAGCTTTATAGTTTACAGATATGTAAAACTCGGAATTTCCGTAAACAATAAAACTGTTGATTATTTTTTCTAGGATACTTTCGTTACCAATTGGAACGAGTGCTTTTGGCAACACATAGGTAATAGGACGTAATCGAGTACCTTCACCTCCTGCCATTATTACAATGGGAATGCTAAAAGGTTTTTTAATAGGTTTTTTTAAATCAGAAAAAATGTCTTCCCAAAAAATTACATTAACTAAGTTGTTGTCGGAATCAACTATAGGCATACACTCAATACGCTGTTCGAACATGCGTTTTTCAATAGATTCAGAACTTTCATCTATATTGGAGATAAGTGTTTCTTTTCGAAGAATTTCATTTATAGGTGTTTCGAAAGGGATATTTTTTATTACGGCTCTTTGAATATCACCAATGCTAATAATATTTTTAAATTGGTTTCCATCAAAAACTAGAAGCAGTCTTCGGAATGTAGCATCCATTGTTTTAAGAGCATCAAGTATTGTGGCGTCTTTCTGAATCTTAATCGACTCTATTTTATCCTTTTTAGCATTATCTTCTTTCATAAAACCCTCATTTAATCAATGAACCAGCTTTAATAAAACTACTTTTAGGAATAATTACTTCTTGTTTAACCACAGCATTGCTTCCAACAAAGGAATTATCCTCAACAATTACTCCTCCATTTAAAATTGCACCGGTAGAAATATGGCAAAAATTACCCACTACAGAGTCGTGCTCAACCAATGCTTTTGAATTAATAATTGTGTTGGTGCCAATTTTTGCGTCTGCATTAATTAAGGCATGATGCATAACTATAGAGCCTTCTCCTATACTTGCATGATTTGAAACGTAGGAAATTGGGGAAATAATTGTTGGAAACTGAACATTTAGTGATTTAAGAATTTCAAAAAGTTTGATTCTTAGCTCTACAGATTTAATATGTCCTACAGTGATATGAAAATTTCGGTACTCTTCGGCCAAATTTGGGAGATCGTCATCGGTGAAAAGGATCGGGTAGTTTAAAATGGTTTGCCCAATTTTATCGGGTGTATCAACAATTGCCGCAATTTCAAATTTTCCTTGTAATTCAATCACATCAATGCATGCTTTGCAATGCCCCCCGCCTCCAACTAGTATAATTTTTTCCTTTCTATTCATAGTTTAACACTGCTGGGTATGTTTACTGCGCAATCTTCCACCCATTGTGAATTGCTTAAGTTATCTGTTTGGGAGTTTTTAAACATTGGAAGCTTATTCATTAAAGTCCAAACTGGGCGGGTAATTACACCATTATTATTTGAATAAGAAAGGAACTCATCACGCTCTTGTCTGTTTTTAAATAGTATCAAATTTAACCAATAGTTTGATATAGAATTGCTTGGTTCAGTAAAAAAGTCAACATTTATTGATTTGAAGAATTGTTGATACGATCTTGCTGTCGTTCTTTTCGATTCAATAAACTTATGAATATTTTCCATTTGTGCTACGCCAATAGCTGCATTCACATTGGGCATACGATAGTTATAGCCAATTTCGTCGTGAAAGAATTCCCATTGGTGAGGTACTTTTGCTTGAGTGGTCAGATGTTTAATTTTATTGCCCAACTCAACATCATTGGTAAGAATCATTCCACCACCTCCTGTTGTAACTATTTTATTCCCGTTAAAGCTGAGAATACCGAGTTTTCCGAAGGTGCCAGTATGTTTACCTTTATAAAAACTACCTAAACTCTCTGCTGCATCTTCTACAACAGGAATGCCGTATTTGTCACAAACTTCAATAATTTCATCAATTCTGCAAGGATGTCCAAATGTATGCATTGGAACAACTGCAGCAATTCGCCTATTAGTAGTTTTGTTGAAAGTCTCAGGTTGTTTAGTGGTTTGATTATAAATGGTTTGAGTGTTTTTGCTTAACCACTCTGAAAGTTTTGCAGGAGAGAGGCCCAGTGTGTCTTTATCAACATCAAGAAATACTGGATGTGCATTGCAATATGCAATGGCATTAGCCGTAGCAATAAAGGTTACGGGCTGAGTTATAACTTCATCTTCTGCTTTTACACCAGCCGATAGTAATGCTAAATGGAGTGCATTGGTTCCATTTACAATTACAATAGCTTTTTTGGCTCCTGTATACTGCGCAACTACTTCTTCAAATTTATCGACATACTTTCCAACGCTAGAAACGAAGGTTGTATCGATACAATTAATAAGATACTCTTTTTCGTTTCCACAAAATACAGGGGCATGTAGGGGCACTACACCTGATTCAATGGAGTATAGTTCACGAATAAAATCAACAATTAGTTTGTTTTTATTTGATTCCATCTTTATATCTAATCAATTTTGCGGGAATACCACCCACTATAGCATTGGGTTCAATATCGTTAATTACTAAACTATTAGCACCAATTATTGAATTATCGCCAATTGTAACTCCTTCGCGGATGAATACATTTGTACCAATCCAAACTTTGTTGCCAATTTTTATGTCCTTTTCAACGGTTGGTCGCATATCCATAGGCCCAGTGCTATACTCAACGTCGTGAGTCCAGGCAATTATATTAACGTTGTGGCCAATAGCGCACCACTCGCCAATCTCAACCTTAGAGTTAGGCCCAGTAACAATTCGTCCTCCGTTAAAATATGTATGCTTTCCAATGGTGATATTACCATGGAACCATGTATTATCCAAATAAGGAAGGCGAGCAGTTGGATCAATATTGAAACGCCTCAGGTAGTCCTTTCGTTTATCTTTGAGGTATTGAGAGTGGAGAAATTGATATATTTTGGCAAAAAAATTCATTTAAATGTTTTTGAATTGAGAATTATCAGGTTCTAGAATAATTCCTTCCTTAATTACCTTTAGAATTTGCGCTATTCCATCGGGAACTTTTTTTGTAATGCTAAAGCCTAACTCATTCTTGATCTTTTCGAACGAAACTCGGTAATCTCGTGGATCCTCATTTTTCTGAACGTACTTTATTTTTGCATCGGGAATGAATTTGAGCACTTCATCAACAATCATTTTTTTCTGATAGTTTTCACTTGAGTCGCCAACGTTGAATACATTGAACTCAACTTTTTCCAGAGGAGCTTCCATAGCCAACATAACTGAACGTGCCAAATCAATAACATGGCAATAGGGACGCCAAAATTGCTCTCCAAATATTACTAGCTCACGCCCAAGCGCCAACTCTTTTGTAAATTCATTTACTGTTAAATCGAAACGAGGACGTTGGGATAAACCGTATACTGTAGAGAATCTTAAAACTACAGGTTTACAATAGTTTGTTTTAGGTTGTGATAATAGAAATTTCTCGGTTTGAACTTTAGTTTCTGCATATAAGGATACGGGCGAGAGAGTTGAGTTTTCATCAACCATTGAGTTTGGATCTTCCATCTTGCCGTAGTTGCTACATGTTGATGAGAATATTAATCGTTTAACATTCAACCTGTTTGCAACACTATAAACAAGTTGACTACCCTCAAAGTTTGTGCTTCTTGCTAGGTCTGGCTGTTTAGCGCAGGCAGGATCTCCAACTATTGCAGCCAAATGAACAACATAGTCAACTCCGGTAAGCGCGTTTTCTAAATCGGCTTCGTTACGAATATCTCCTTTGTAAAAGTCAAAATTATCGTTGTTGAAAAGGTCAATTAGAGAATTCCCCCCAAACATTAAACTATCAAAAACTCTAACCTGATACTTATTCTCGAGTAAAAGTCTAACTAAAACAGAACCAATATATCCTGCCCCTCCAGTAACTAGTACTTTTTTCATTGTTTTATTTTATGAAATGATTAACAAATCTATAGAAAATATGCTTAATAACTAAAATCGGAGCGAATAAGTTACAAGCATTTGTCTATAAGGAATGAATATTTGAAAGTATACTTATCCGTAAACCTCTTTTTTGGCTGCTTTTAATGTATTCTTAAGCAACGAAACAATCGTAAGCGGGCCTACGCCTCCGGGTACAGGGGTTATGTAGCTGCATTTTGGTGCAACCTCATCAAACTTAACATCGCCCAGAAGTTTCCAGCCCGATTTGGTGTTTGGACTCTCAACGCGAGTAATTCCAACATCAACTACAACAGCACCTTCCTTAACCATATCGGCAGTAACATACTCTGCTCTGCCAAGAGCAACAATTAGGATATCGGCTGTTTTTGTGAATTCTTTGATATTTGGAGTGCGGCTATGACACACAGTTACAGTGCAATCGCCAGGATTTGCTTTCAGCGAAAGCAGATTTGCTATTGGGCGACCCACAATATTGCTACGTCCAAGAACCACGCAATGCTTGCCGGCAGTTTCAATTTTATATCGATGTAAAAGGTCGACAATACCATCGGGAGTGGCTGAAACATATGATGGTAGGCCAATTACCATTCGCCCAAC
>WBUV01000252.1 GCA_008933525.1 Bacteroidales bacterium
ATTTACACCGTCAACCTCTTTTTTCTTTTTGAGGAAAGTGTAAACATAGTCAATATTGCGTTCGCTTTCCCAGAAAATAGATGCATTTCGGCTATTTATTCTGCTAGCAGTAAGTAACAGTGAGCGTTGGAATTTATCTTTTAAGCCATAAAGCGATTCTATAACCTCGGGCAAAATGTCTTCTGCCCAAGCCCTATGAAATCGGCACATTCCTAAGTTATCCATTACCAACTCTAGCAACATTCGCTTTGCATTCTCGCGGCCAAGCTGACGGGGTGGCACAAAATCCTTTCCGTAGAACATATAGTATTTACCCATAATGGCCATTGGGGAAAGCACTCCGGGAGTCCAGTATTGATTTGGAACAGTCCATCCTGAGCGAGCGAAGCCAACATAGACAAACTTATCGAGCACTTCAGTTCCCTTTCGGCGGGCAAAGTGTCGAGCCAATTTTCGAGCACCTTCCTTCATATGGAAAGCCCCCTTAGGATTTACCATTTGATCCATTAATGCTATACCAATATTTGCGTTGTGCATCGAATCTTCTACAACTCTAAACCCTTTTGGATTAAAAATAGGAGTATCGGTGATTCCCAATTCCTCGGGTTTTATCAATCCTTCCACCACGCAATCCATCAACCACGATAAAACTCCTCCCACTGAAATTGCATCAAATCCGAGCATATCGGCGTGGTGGTTTATTTTTTCAGCGGCACGCTGATCGAATATTCCGCTAAGAGGTCCCATTGTTTGGTAAGGTTCGTAGTCTTTCTTAAACTCACCGTGCATTTTCTTACATACAGCGCCGCAGGGCTCACCACATGTTTTCTGCTGTTTTGTTTTGATTGTCTCCTCATTGAACTGCTTTAAGTAGTGGTTTACAATAAACTCGTTGTGTATTTTAAGCCGTTCCTCCTCGGTCATATAGATTGTGCGGTAGTTAAAGGCCATAATATCGCCCTTAAGAGTAGCATAGTTTACACCAAATGTTCCACCAGTTTCAAACTTAGGGTCAAAGCGATATTTTGTAGTTGCCTCCATATCCTTTGCCGCCAAACGTTTCTGGTAGCGATCCTCAAACCAGCTGTCGGCAACCGATCTGTCGCGGAAATCATCGTCAACATAAGTTCCGCCGTAAATTATTGATACAATTCCGTGCTGTTGAACCATTTTTGTTCCAAAACCGCCACGACCAGCCCAAGTGTCAACAAAAGTAACTTCGCCTTTTTTGATAGGAGCTGAAGCAATTGCTCCAAAATCGGTATAAAGCGATGCTGGCCCTGCGGTAAGAATCCTTGGGTCGTTTTCGTACCTATTCCCCAGCAAATCCAATGTGTGCTGCATCATTGAGTATACGCCACCACGCCCTTGACTCCAAACGGTGGTTTGCTTAACAGGAATTAATTCTACCTCAATTTCCTCGCCGTGTATGCGGTTTAGGTACAGTATTGATGGTGTTGGCGTTTTACCAACAATGGAGAACATGTTGATACCTAAATTATCGAAAACCAGCCCAGCACCACCCATAGAGGATATAAAGAAGCCGTGCCAGTTTGGCGAAATTCCATTCACAATCAGCCTATTTGATCCGGGGAAAATAGACCCAGCTAATAATCCAACCCCAACATTTAAACTGTTATGCTTATGTGCAAGATGAATTCCTAAATCAACCGGGCCAAAGAAATCGCCCACGTTATAGCGTTGCACCTTGTAGAATCCGCTTGCTGCATCAACCATTAAAACTTTTAGGGTAGGATTGCTAGTTATCATATTTGTTGTGTTTGAGAATTGAATTAAGTGCAAAGATAAGCCATATTCAATAACTGTTATTTTAGTAACAGTAAAAGATGTTCTTGTTTAACAAATATTATGGATAACAGAAAAAGGCTGCAATTAGCAGCCTTTTCTAGATGTAAATCAATTTATTAAACTATTCTTTTCTGTCGTTATTCATAAAGCCTTGCTGTTCCAAAACGCTGAGTAAAGTTTTGGAGAAGGCCACATTATCCTTTAAGGTGTAACGCTTATCGGTGAAAATCTGAGCTAAAGTTTCTTTCTGATTTTCCTCCAAAAGTTTCTTTGTAAGCGGTAAGGACTCTTTATGCTGATAAATTTGGTCGATATCGCCCTCGGAGTAATCTTGATAAACTTCCTGATGGAGTATGCTTGCCAATGGTAAACGGTCCGTTAGTTCTGGAGTCTCATCGGGATATCCTAACACAACAGTAGTAACAGGTACAACACCTTTAGGTAACTTTAAAACGTCAATAATTTTTGCCGCAGTATATGTTGTTGTTCCTAAGTAGCAAATTCCAAGTCCATTATCTTCGGCTTCAATACATACATTCTGAGCAGCCAAAAGGGCATCGATTGCTGCCGTGAAGAAAGATAAAAAATTATCGTAGCCAGGTTTTGCATTCCGCTGAACGCACCATTTGTTAAAACGGTTAAAATCGGCACAAAAGGTAAGAACAACCGGAGCCTGAGTTACCATTGCCTGATTGAAATGGCAAGGAGCCAATTGCTGTTTAATCTCCTGGCTTTTGGTGACAATAATGCTGTAAACTTGCATATTGCCAGTGGTAGATGCGCGTGTTCCTGCATGTAGGATATCGTTTAGCAGGTCTTCCTCAATTGGATCGCTCTTATACTTCCTTATGGAGCGATGGTTTAAAATAGCGTTCATAAACAATTTTAAAATCAATTCAACTGAGCAAAGAAAAACCATTTAACTCGAAATTGTTCTCTTGAGTTAGTGTTGTTGAGCAGAAAAACTAAAATAGTTTAGAATAGATATTTTACATTTTGAATCCAACCACCAGCATATCGTCTGTTTGGTCGGTGGATCCTTTCCAAATCTGAATGGTGCTTTCCAACTTAGAGGCTTGCTCATTCATTGGCAGGCTACTTATAGAATGTATTAATTTTCGGAACTCCACTATTTTGAATTTTTGATATGAAGAACCTCCAACCTGGTCGGCATAACCATCGGAAAAGATGTAAAACTGGTCGTTGGTTTCAAAATTAACAACCTCATTTTGGAACGGTAACTCCTTCATATGTACACCAACAGGATTCCGAACAGCCTTATACTCGGTTAGTTCATTGTTTCGAACAAGGTATAGTGAGTTATATGCTCCTGAGTATTGTAACTGGTTTTTTGATTTATCAATTATACACAAAGCCATATCCATCCCATCCTTGGCCTCAGTTTTATACTCGGTCTGGTTTAGGGCTTCTTTAACTTTGATTCGCATTTCCTCCAGTACTTCTGCTGCACGTTTAGGATTGGAGTATGTAAACACCTCGTTCATTAATGTTACACCAAGCATGCTCATAAATGCACCGGGTACTCCATGACCAGTACAGTCGGCAGCCGCAATTACAGTATAGTTTTGGTATTCCTTTATAAAGTAAAAATCTCCACTAACAATATCTTTGGGTTGATATAGTATGAATAAATCCTTAACGGGCTTAGGCAAGGTTGATGATTTTCCTAACAAGACACCCTGAATTCGTTTTGCGTAGTTGATACTATCGGTAATTTGAGTGTTTTTCTGCTCTATCAATCTTTTTTGCTCACTCAGAAGTTGATTGTCGCGTTTTTTTATTCTATACCATCGGAACGAAAAGAAGGCCAATGTTGAGGCAAGTACAAAGGCAAGTATCAGCAAACGTTGTATCGATTTATTTTTATCGAGTTTAATATTTTGTAGCGCAATTTGTTGCTCTTTCTTCTCTGTTTCGTACTGTGTTTGGAGTTCAGCAATCTGAAAGTGTTTTTCGGCGTTAAAAATTGAATCCTTTAGGTGAGTATATTTCTGAATACATTTTAAAGCGGAGTCGTATTTACCCCATTTTTCGTACGCTATCGAAAGGCTCTGAAAATTCTTGATAATATCCTCGTAAAGTTCCATTTCTAGTGCAAGCCGCTGTGATTCCTCAAGGTTTTTCACAGCATTTTCGTAGTCCTTTCTTTCAAGGTAAACTTTTCCAATTATTGCTAGAATCTCGGAGTATCCTCTATTGTTGGAACTTGACTTAAGGATTTCGAGCCCAGTTTTTAAATGGAATAGAGATTTGTTTGTGTTTCCCTTGAGCAGATAATATGTACCAAGATCTCTATTAACTAAAGCAATTCCGTAATTATCGGAACTTTCAATGAATTTTTTGTGAGAATTATCGATATAGATATAGGCGGAGTCGATTTTACTCTTTGAAAGGAATGCATTTCCTATGGCCAGTAAAGAGTAGGCTTCAGCATTGGGATTGCTTTGTTCTTTGGCCATTTGTAAAGTATATCGGCAAATTCGTTCAGCCTCATCAAAATTACCCCAAGCCTCATTTATGTAACCCGATACAATATAGCAATTGAGTATACCATCCTCATCACCAATTTTCTCGAAGAGTTTTATGTTTTCCTGAATTTCCTTTTGCGCCTCATGATATTTTCCCCAGTATTTATAAGTCAAGCCAATCATGTAACCCTTCCAGGCAGCATTAATGCTATCATTCTTAACTAAATGGTAATGCTTTGCTTTACTGTAATAATCAATTGCAACAGGATACCGCCCTGTCCAGTAATTTACAAATCCGTACCTGCTCCATATGCTAGAAAGCACAGCCGAATCGCCCTTTTCTTGAGCCAATTTTTCAACTTGGGCAAGTATTCTTTTTGTGGAATCGGGATTGCGAGTTGATTTTATGGCAATCGACAGTAAAGAGTCGGTTCTCTGCTTCAAATTATCCGCTCCTTGAGCAAGCGAGATAATTGGAAACAATACTACTAGAAAAGATAATATTCTCATACTAGTAAAATTTGATAAGCATTACTTACTATGCATCGGTATCCTTCTCGATAAGGTACTGATTTCGGTCGGCGGAACTACGCGAAACCAATTCGCCTATGAATCCTGCCATAAAGAACTGAACCCCAATAATTGCAATAACCAAGGCAATGTAAAACAATGGCTGATCGGTTACAGGTCTGTATTTGAGTTGATGTGCTTGAGCCCAGAGTTTACTGATTATAAGCCATAATGAAATTACGCCACCAGACATAAACATCAGTGTACCTAATGTTCCAAAGAAGTGCATGGGGCGTTTCCCAAATTTGGAAACAAAGGTTACGGACATTAAATCGAGAAATCCATTTATAAATCGTTCCCATCCAAATTTCGATATGCCGTACTTTCGTTCCTGGTGATGAACTACCTTTTCGCCTATTTTTTTGAACCCAGCTTGTTTGGCCAGCACGGGAATATAGCGATGCATTTCGCCATAAACCTCTACGCTTTTCACCACACGACCCTTATAGGCTTTAAGCCCACAATTCATGTCGTGAAGTTTTATTCCAGTAACTCTGCGAACTGTTCCGTTATATAGTTTGCTTGGAATTCTTTTTGTAAAAAGAGGATCGTGGCGTTTCTTTTTCCAGCCCGATAC
>WBUV01000253.1 GCA_008933525.1 Bacteroidales bacterium
TCTCTATACTCCGCGGATTAAAGGAACGGTACGAGAATCACCATAAAGTGCGAATCAAGGACGAGGCCATTATTGCTGCGGTTGAACTATCGAACCGATATATCACCAACAGATTTTTACCCGACAAGGCCATTGACCTTATTGATGAGGCTGCAGCAAAGTTACGATTGGAGATGAACTCAGTTCCTGAAGATATTGATGAGATTGAGCGTAGAATAAAGCAGCTGGAGATTGAACGTGAGGCAATTAAACGCGAGGGCGATAAGCAAAAGCTCGATGAGCTCTCACGAGAGATTGCTGATTTGAACGAGGAACGAGTAAAGCTTCGTGCTAAGTGGCAAAACGAGAAGAATATCATTGATAAAATTCAGCATAACAAACAGGAGATTGAAAACCTCCGCTTTGAGGCCGAGGATGCTGAACGTCGAGGCGATTACGGCAAAGTTGCCGAAATTCGTTATGGCCGAATTAAGGAAGCCGAGAACGAAATAGAACGATTTAAAAAGGAGTTAATGTCAGTTCAATCGGATTATGCCTTGATTAAGGAGGAGGTTGATGCCGAGGATATAGCCGAGGTTGTATCGCGATGGACTGGTGTTCCTGTTAGCCGAATGCTACAGAGCGAAAGGGAGAAACTACTTCACCTTGAGGATGAGCTACACAAGCGTGTGGTTGGACAAAACGAAGCAATCGCAGCAGTTTCCGATGCTGTTCGTCGAAGCCGTGCTGGATTGCAGGATGCAAAACGCCCAATAGGTTCGTTTATTTTCCTTGGAACCACAGGTGTTGGTAAAACTGAACTAGCAAAGGCGTTGGCCGAGTTCCTGTTCAACGATGAGAACCTTATGACTCGAATTGATATGAGCGAGTATCAGGAACGTCATTCGGTATCGCGATTGGTTGGAGCGCCTCCCGGGTATGTTGGCTACGATGAGGGCGGACAACTCACCGAGTCGGTTCGCCATAAACCATACTCCGTTGTGCTGCTCGATGAGATTGAAAAAGCGCATCCCGATGTTTTCAACATCCTTTTACAAGTGCTCGACGATGGCAGGCTAACCGATAACAAGGGTCGCACGGTTGACTTCAGGAACACAATCATCATAATGACCTCTAATATTGGTTCGCATATCATTCAGGAAAGTTTTTCCGAAATTGGGAAGAACAACTCCGATGAAGTTTTCGAGAGAACTAAACAACAGGTATTTGAATTGTTGAAACAAGCGATTCGACCCGAGTTTATAAACCGAGTGGATGAGATTATAATGTTTACTCCACTAAATAAGCAGGAGATTAGCGATATTGTTAATATTCAGTTTAACCGAATCAAGGAGATGTTGCAGCAGAACGATATCAATATCGAAATCACTGAAAATGCCATTGAGTGGATATCAAGTGTTGGGTTCGACCCTGTTTACGGTGCACGACCCATTAAACGATTAATGCAGAAATTCATCCTAAACGAACTCTCAAAGCAAATTCTTGCTGGAAAGGTTGATAAGGAAAAGACAATTACTGTGGATTATGTGGGTGGAGATGTGCTAGTGTTTAGTTAATAGATTTAAAATATCGAACAAGGAATGTCGATTTAGGAATGTTGAGGTAAAAACTTCTATAATCATCATTCATTGTTCCTTGTTCGATGGTTTTTAAAAAACGCCCTCTACGAACAACCATCAACAATCGAAAATCTTTTTGCGAGTTCACAGTAGGTAAACAACTATACGAGTCCTATGCTTCAAAGTACCAAACAAGGAATTTCGATTTAGGAATGATGAGGAGAGAACTTCTAAAATCATCATTCATTGCTCCTTGTTCGATGTTTTTAAATAATACCATCAGCAAACAACTAAAATGGCTATCTTTATTGATTGTGAAAATCATTCCAATAAATGAGCAAACTAGTTGTATATAAAGCCTCTGCTGGTTCAGGAAAGACCTTTAGGTTGGCCGCTGAGTATATAAAAATGGTGGTGGTTGACCCATTATCGTACAAAAAAATATTGGCGGTTACATTTACCAACAAGGCTACAGCCGAGATGAAGGAGCGAATCCTGTTCAAACTCCACGGCTTAGCCAATGGCAATGAGCCCGGAATGCTCGAGGTGATTATTGCAGAAACAGGACTTACAAAGGAAACTATCCAGTTTAAGGCTAAAGAGGCTCTATCCAACATCCTTCACGATTACTCAATGTTTAGCGTTAGCACAATCGATAGTTTTGTGCAGCGGGTTATTCAGAATTTGCTCTGGGAGATTGGTTTTCATGGTAACAACGATTTACGCTTGGAGTACGAGTCCATTGTAGAAAAAGCTGTTGACCGTTTACTCGACAGCAGCTCCGAGGATGTGGCGCTATTTGAGCGTTTCCAAGGTATGATTTACGAGCAACTGGAGGAAGACAAAAGTCCCGATATCCGAAAAATGCTCACTGGTTTGGGGATGAATCTTTACTCAGAACAGTTCCGCTTGCTTAGCAAGGAGCAACTGGAGTTAATGGGTAGCAAGGAACTTATAACGGCCATTGCCGATTACTCCAAGGCTAAAATTGATGAAATTGCCAATGAGATAGGTTCCAGAGGAAAGGCTTTAGTAGAAGATATTGCCAAGAATGGTTTCTCTATTGATGATTTTTCGAACAAGAACTCTGGTGTTTACGGTTTTATTTCAAAGTGCGCAAAGTTTAAACCATATAACGAGATTTTTGAGGTTGGAAAGCGCACCCTTGATGCTCTTGAAACACCAGATGGCGATAATTGGGTTAGCAAAGATTTTGTGAAGAAGAATCCGGGACGAGCAGGGTTACTCTTGGAGAATATTGCCAAAAGTTATCATTCTCAACTTTTGGCGGTTGTTCAGCATATGGAGAATAATAAAACCGAGTACTACACAGCATTATCGGTAAGCAAAAATTTGGACACATTAACTGTTTTCAACGATATCCGCGATAAGGTTAAGGAGATTTTGGCAGAGGAGAATGCAATGATTTTGGCCGATAGTGGTCCATTACTCCGGGAATTTATAAAAGGGAACGATGCTCCATTTGTGTACGAGAAGATAGGTACACGCTACGATTGCTTTATGCTCGATGAGTTTCAGGATACATCGGTAATTCAGTGGCACAACTTTAAACC
Source organism: Bacteroidales bacterium (assembly GCA_008933525.1). Lineage (GTDB taxonomy): Bacteria > Bacteroidota > Bacteroidia > Bacteroidales > Tenuifilaceae > SB25. The sequence goes on from WBUV01000253.1 coordinate 3,134, forward strand.
GCTTATTGGGAACAGCCTGGCGCAGGACGAGTTCAGCATGGTGGTGGGCGATGTTAAGCAGGCCATTTACCGTTGGCGAAATAGTGATTGGCGGATTCTAGCCAACCAAATTGAGAACGATTTCTCAGTTGATGCCCGGAACCTCACAAAGAATCATCGAAGTCTATACCAAATTGTTGAGTTCAACAATAAGTTCTTTACTAAAACCTCACAATTCCTGATTGATTGGACCAAGAATCTTTGTGGCGATGATATATCGGACGAGTTGCTTGCGCTAGTGTCGAAAGCGTACGAGAATCCTACGCAGGAATGCAAGTATTCCGATAAAACTTCAGGTTTTGTTGAAATTACGCACTATTCAACCAATAAGGATGAGGTTGAGGACGAACTTTTGTTTCAAAAGTTCGAGAAGTTGATTCCCGATTTAGTAAATCGTGGTTATAGCATTGGCGATATTGCAATTCTTGTTCGCAGGAAGAGTGAAGGAAAGCGGATTGCCGATATTTTGCTATCGCTTAAGCATAAATACCCCGAAAAGGCTCATCTTTTCAACGTGGTAAGCCAGGATGCATTGCAGTTAAGCGCCTCGCATGCAGTGCAACTTTGCGTTGCCGCAATGAGGTTGACTCTTAATTCAACCGATACGCTTTCGGCTGCAATTTTATCTAAGGAGATAATGGTTATTGCAGAGCAGAGCATTGACTGGGAGTTCACCTTTCTGACCTTTGATGTTGAGGCCGAAAAGCAATGGTTAAGTGGTTTGCGAAATTTGCCATTAGTTTCGATGTTTGAGTCAATTCTTCAGCGTTATAACCTGCAAGGCATAACAAAGGAACTACCATACCTAGCAGTGTTACACGAACAAATTATTGAGATATCGAGGATTGGAGCAGCATCGTTGCCATACTTTGTGGAATGGTGGGAGGAAAAAAAGGGAAGCCTTGCGCTTACAATGCCCGAGAGTGGCGATGCAATCAATATTATGACAATTCACAAATCGAAAGGATTGCAGTTTCCTATAGTTATTGTTCCTTATGCTAGTATCGATATCTTTAAGTTGGATTCGAAGAAGTTGCTATGGTTAAATGCAGAAAAAGAGCCCTACTCCAAATATCCTTTATACCCAATTTCCTACGTAAAGCATCTTGGCGAGAGCGATTTTAAGGGAGTTTTCCTTGAGGAAAAGGTGCAAACAATGGTTGATAGCATAAATATGCTATACGTTGCATTTACTCGCCCTGAGGACGAACTCTACGTGTTTGTTAGCACCCTTAAAGTAAATGATGATGCAAAAAACACCTCCGATATCATCCTGTCACCGCTTGCACATCTTAATGCTAATGAGGTAGAGAGTGAGATTGAAGGTGATGAAAACCCAATCGCTGTAAAGGAGTACTTATTTGGAACACCTCAAACCAAAGCAGAAAAGAAGAAAAAAGATGACGATGAGGAGGTTTGGATTCTGGAGAACTATTCAGTAAGCACAAAACCGCTGAAAATTGCTCAGCAGTTAGAAGCGTCGGAGTTTTTCAAGGAGGAGGAATCAAAAATTGTAGCAGGCATTGAACACGGAAAACTGATGCATAAACTCTTCTCAATGATTATTACTACAGTTGATGTTGAGAATGCGCTTTACTCGCTTAAAAACGAAGGTGTTATTGCAGAATCGCAGGTTGAGCCATTGAAGCAAAACGTGAGCAAAGTTCTTGAAAACCAACTTTTTTCGGATTGGTTTTCGGGCAGTTGGACTGTGAAAACTGAAAGCGAAATCCTAACCAAAGGTGCTGCAATTTATCGACCCGACAGAATAATGATACACGATAACCAAGCAATTGTGGTCGATTACAAATTTGGAGAGCAATTACCCAAGCATCAAAAACAGGTTCAGAACTATATGCAACTAATCAAAGAAATGAATTACGCCGATGTAAAAGGATATATCTGGTATGTAGATAATGGAACATTGGTGCAGGTTGAAGGTGGTTAAATCACTTTTAACCTTTTAGCATTATACTTTTAACAATCTAGTTTCTAAATTCTTTATAAATTGCGAGCACATAATTTTACTAAAACCCAAAATCAATTAAAATGAAAAAATACTTAATTCTACTTGTGCTTCCATTGATGGTGGCATGTGGTTCAAAAGGTCCAAAGGAGGCAGTATTGTCTGGTAAATACTTAAATTCTGTTGACAGCATGCTTCTAATATCCTCAAAAGGAACAGCTGATACATTATTCTTGGCAAAGGACGGTTCTTTTACATTCAAAGCTTTATTAGCAGCACCTCAACTTT
>WBUV01000254.1 GCA_008933525.1 Bacteroidales bacterium
ATTTTATTTATTAACTTTGCAGAACAAAGTTCTTTGTGAATTAGTTAAATTGTACAGTAAATTATAGATATTAACTTAAAATCTTGGTTATGAACGGAAAATTTAATTTTTGGTATGCTATAAGTTGGCTGTTTGGCATACTATTCCTTGCAATTGGTGTTTTGAATACTTTTTGGGGTAACGATATGGGATTTGGAATCTTTATCATAGTATTGTCATTAATTTTTTTCCCTCCAGTTGAATCCCTTATCAAAAAGATGTTTGACTTTTCAATTCACTACGTGATTAAAATTCTTATAGGTTTGTTTATCCTATGGGCAGCTTTAGGCGTTGGTGAACTGTTTGCTAAGGTTAGCCTTATGCTTAAAGATATCTAGTTCTGAAACAAATTCAATGTTTTAAGTTGTTAACTCCAATATCTCAATCATTTACTTTCGATAGCGCGCGTTTGTAACGCGTGCTTCTTAAAAATCTGAAAAAAAATTAACCATAGCTGTAACAAAATACTTTTTCGTGGTACAAAGTGTTAAACTGAAACGGGAACAATAACCAAAACCGATAGTACATCAAAGCCGGCAGTACACAGGTAGAATTGGTTATGCCCAATCAGCAAAACACTTAAAAATTAATTACCATGAAACGTATAGCAATAGCTTTAATTTTATCAGTATTAGCAGTTGGCCTAAAGGCACAGTACAACGCAGTTCGAATTGAAACTCAAGGAACAGGCAACCCCATAATTCTTCTTCCAGGTTTTACTTGTCCTGCTTCGGTTTGGGATTCTACCATTGTTAACATAAAGGGAAATTATAGGTACATAAAAGTTACCTATGCCGGATTCGATGGTGTTCCAGCCGTTGATATGCCTTGGTATCCCAAGTTAACCGCCGATATTGCCCAGTACATTACCGATAATCAACTAACCAACGTTACAATTATTGGTCACAGTATGGGTGGCAACCTTGCCATAGACCTTGCTGCTATCCTTGGCGATAGAATTACAAAGTTAGTTCTGGTTGATGCAATTCCATGTATGCGCGAACTTATGATGCCTGGCGTACCCGCCAGCGCGCTTCAGTACGATAGCCCTTACAATAACCAGATGCTCCAAATGCCCGCCGAGGGATTTAAGCAATTGGCTGGTGGCATGGCTTCCAACATGACTAATCGCACCGATAAGGTTGGTTTACTTACAGCCTGGATTTTAGCCTCGGATAGAAAAACCTACGTTTACGGCTTTACCGATTTACTAAAGCTCGATTTGCGCAATACTCTCAAATCCGTTTCAACTAAAACCCTTGTTGTAGGCGCTTCTTTTCCAACTACGGAGCAGGCTAAGGGAGTTTTTTAGTCGCAGTATGCAAATCTTTCCAATAAACATATTACTATTGCACCAGCCAATTGCAAGCATTTTGTAATGTTCGATGCTGCAGAGTGGTTTTATAATCAACTTAACACATTTCTTGAATAATGAGCGCAAAACTTAGCCTTTTTAACCAGATTTATGCCGCCCACAACCAAATGGTAATGCAGCTTTGTTTGGGGTTTGTAAATGGCGATAGGAGTAAGGCAAAGGATATTTCACAGGAGGTTTTTGTAAGTACATGGAACTCTTTGGACAGGTTTAAGGGTGAGTCGAGTCACAAAACATGGCTATACCGAATAACGGTAAACACTTGCCTTAAGAGTTTAAGGGACAGCAAGCAATCCAAAAATATAAGTATTGATGTTGAGCAACGCGCAGATCTTCTTCATCACGATGACTCCACTAGCCATGTCCAGGAGTCTGCGCTAAGTGCACTCTACGCCAGCATAGGACAGTTACCCGAGGTTGATAGACTTATAATAATGATGGTGCTTGACGATGCTGAATATTCCCAAATTGCCGATGTAATGGGTATTAGTGAGGTTAACGTTAGGGTAAAGGTTCATCGGATTAAGCAAACACTTAAAAAAATAATGCAAAATGAATATGCAGATTGATAATTTAAAAGAGCTTTGGAATAAAGCAAAAGCCGAGGTTCCCTCAGCCGATGTCGATGTCCCTGCAATTGTGTCTAAAGCAAAGTCTAAAAGACGTAGTTCAATTGTCGCACATTCGCTAAATATAACTATTTTGGCCGCTACCCTTGTGGTTATTACGTTATACTATTTTCTTGTAATGAGGTATCGCTTTTTGTTAAGTCACGTAGGGTTTGGGATTATGTTTGTATCTTTAGCGTTGCGCATTGCTCTAGAGGTGATTAGCATGATTAGAGCCTATTCCATAGATATGACTGATACCGCTTTGCGCAATACAGAACAGGCAGTGCTGTTTTTTAAACAGCGTAAGCGCATACATGGCCTATACACCATTGCAATAGTTGCATCGTACATGATTGGTTTTGCTCTAATGGGACCAGAAATTTACAATAATCTTCCATTATACCTGTTTGCTGGAATCTACCTGTTTTTTGTGGTTGGTGCTTATATTTTGATAGTTAAAATTCGAAGTGGTATCCGTAAGGAGATGAACGATTTGGAGGATTTGCTTGCTCTTAGAGACGAAATTCGTAAAGAGTAATCTATTGTTTTTTTGTTGGTAAATGTAATGCATGTTATTTTTTGAATTAGAGCCAGACCCATATTTGGAAAATGAGAATGGCAAAATAAATTATCTGTAGATAATTTTTATAGACAAAAAGAGGCCTAATAGCCTCTTTTATTGTGATGTAAATCTCGATTGTTGATATGTATTAAACGAAAAAAGAGGCTTTAAGCCTCTTTTTGTCGGGGTGACCCGACTCGAACGGGCGACCACTTGCACCCCATGCAAGTACGCTAGCCAACTGCGCCACACCCCGATTTTTTCCAAAAAGCACTTCTCGACTTTACGAGAAATTTAGTATTCTATTAATTACCAGCGAACTGGCGACCATCCCGACTCCCTCGGGATACGCTAGCCAACTGCGCCACACCCCGATTTCTTTCAAAAACATTTCCCGACTTTATGAGAAATTTATAGCATTATCATGAACCAGCGAACTGGCGATCATCCCGGCTCCCTCGGGATACGTTAGCCAACTGCGCCACACCCCGAACTCTAATGCGATGCAAAAATACTCCCTTTTTTTAAATTCAAAAATTTAGTTCAACAATTTTTACCGCTATTTTAGTTAATAAACATAAAACGGAATTATTTTAATTGTTTAAAATCAATTTTTATCCTATTTTGTTATTTATTATTTGATTATTTTTGCATCAAATTAAAATATGTAAATAAGTTTATAATATGGAATTATTCAAGTCTATGAACACAAATGCTGGTGGGAATTCTTCTAACTCCAATAAACCTGTTGAAAAGGTTAAGGTGTTAATCCTTGGTTCAGGACCTGCTGGTTATACTGCTGCTATTTATGCTGCAAGGGCAAATTTGAGCCCAGTTGTTTACGAAGGAATTCAGCCTGGTGGGCAGTTAACAACTACTACTGAGATAGAGAACTTCCCAGGCTATCCGAATGGAATCACTGGTAACGAAATGATGGAGGATTTAAAAATGCAGGCACAGCGCTTTGGCACCGATGTTCGGTTTGGAATTGCGTCGTCAACAGATTTGTCCTCAAGGCCATTTAAGGTTACCATTGACGATGAAAAGGTTATTGAGGCGGAGATCTTGATTATTGCTACTGGAGCAACTGCAAAGTATCTTGGTTTGGAGTCGGAGGAGAAGTTTAAAGGACAAGGTGTTTCGGCATGTGCAACTTGCGATGGTTTCTTTTACCGTGGTAAGGATGTTGCTGTTGTTGGTGGTGGCGATACTGCTGCTGAGGAGGCAACTTATCTTGCAGGTTTATGTAATAAAGTTTACCTGATTGTTCGTAAACCATACTTACGCGCATCCAAAGCAATGCAGGAGCGCGTTATGAATACTCCAAACCTTGAAGTGCTATTTGAGCACGTAACCAAGGAGATTGTTGGCGATATGACTGGTGTGAATGGCGTAATTCTTACAAACACCAAAACTGGCGAAGATGTGAGAAAGGATATTTCAGGTTTCTTTGTAGCCATAGGGCATCAACCAAACTCAGATATATTTAAGCCTTGGATTGAAACCGATGAGGTTGGATACATTAAAACTATTCCGGGTACATCAAAGACTAACATTCCTGGCGTTTTTGCTTGTGGCGATGTGCAGGATCCTCACTACCGTCAGGCAATTACTGCAGCAGGCTCGGGCTGTATGGCTGCAATTGATGCAGAGCGATACTATGCTGAGAATAAATAGATTTAATTAGGCGTTTTGCTGATATTAAATGATGCCAGCGGCATCAAATGATTCTAGATATTCATTGAGAATAAAAATTATTCGACTCCAGCTGGAGTCGAATTTCTTTATATGGTCATTGCTATAAATATTCAAACCCTCTGGGTTTGTAACTTTCGCAGATTATTACTTATGCGCCTAATTCAATAAATAGAAATAAAAAACCCCGCAAAAGCGGGGTTTCTAGTATGTAGAACTTTAACTTTTCAAGTTAGATTTGTGCAATCTTCTCCTTGTTGTACTTTCCTGCTTTTAATTTCTCCTGAACAGTTGCAAAACATTCAATGGTGTATTTTACATCATCCAAAGTATGCACCGCTGTGGGGATTATACGAAGTAAGATTTGTCCTTTAGGGATAACAGGATAAACAACTATGGAGCAGAAAACACCATAGTTTTCGCGTAAATCAAATACCATATTGGCTGCCTCAGGAATACCTCCTGTCATATATACGGGAGTAACAGGCGACTCTGTTTTGCCAATATCTAATCCCATTTCCTTTAGGCCTTTTTGTAATGCGTTAACAATTGTCCAAAGGTTGTCTTTTAGTTGAGGCTGGGTTTGAAGTAACTCAAGACGTTTTAAAGCACCATAAACCATAGGCATTGGCAGCGATTTTGCAAAAATCTGTGAGCGTAGGTTGTACGCTAAAAACTTAATTACTTGCTCATCAGCAGCAACAAATCCACCTATTCCAGCCATACTTTTTGCAAAGGTGGAGAAATAAAGATCAATTTGATCCTGAACATCAAAATGTTCACCAGTTCCAGCACCAGTTTTTCCCATAGTTCCAAAACCATGAGCATCGTCAACTAATAGACGGAACTCGTATTTCTTTTTAAGGGCAGCTATCTCATCAAGTTTTCCAAGGTCACCAGCCATACCAAAAACGCCTTCGGTAATAACAAGAATTCCACCACCATTTTGCTCAGCGTTTTTCTTTGCAAAGCCAAGCATTTTTTCACATTTCTCAATATTGTTATGTGGAAAAACAAAGCTCTTTCCACCTTTAGCTTTATGTAGGAAAACTCCGTCCATAATGCAGGCATGCGACTCAGAATCGTAAACGATGGTGTCATTACGCGATACCATGGTGTCGATAATTGAAACC
>WBUV01000255.1 GCA_008933525.1 Bacteroidales bacterium
CCCTACTCGTGTCGCAAAGCCTCAACGGGCTTGAGTTTTAAAGCCCTACGGGCTGGCCATAGCGATGCTACCATACCGGTAATAATTACCAAAACTGTAATCATAATGTAGTTTCCAACTGTAATTTCGGGATAAACCATCGATGAGTAACCCAAAGCCTCGAACCCCTCGGCCCACATTCCAAAATCTACACCCGTTTTGCTTAGAATTGATAGTATTACTGCGCTAATTGCCATGCCTACAATACCACCTGTTAAGGAGAGTAGAATGGACTCAACCATTATCATTGTAAATACCCGAATTTTATTCATTCCAATAGCCATAAGCATTCCAAGTTCACGAATTCGCTCCAGAACGGACATCATCATTGTGTTTACAATTCCAAATGCCAGCGCAAAAAGGATTATAACGATGTAAATCATCCCCATAAAGTTTCCCATCTCGGCATACATGGCTATCTCGGGCGAAACTTGCTCCCAACTCCGTACCGATAACAATTTAAAGTTTGGCGCTAAACTAGCAGCAGCGGTTTTTCCCTCGTCGAGCCCTGTGCAAAGCACAGCCACCTCGTGAACCTGGTTCTCCTGCAAACCCGCGGTTGATGCAAGTATACCTCGCTCAACATACGCAAAACGACCGTCGAAAGCAGAGTTAGTGGTTTTGTAAACGCCACGAACCTTAAACATCTGGTTGTGCAATTCACCCTCAGGAGTTTGAAGCGTTAGTATAACCGAACTGTTGAGCCTATACTCAGCAAATCTTTTTAGAATATAGTCTACATGGCTATCGTAATTGTCCGCAAGTATTCGTTTCAACTCCTTTTGAATGGTGGTCTTTGATCTGAATCTTTGACCTATTAACGGTTTCAAGGAGTTTTTTACCTCAACAGGAATCTTCGACTCTTCTATGGAATCGAGTTTTTCCGATGTTATGTTATAGTTTATCAACTTTAAGGACTCAGCAGTAGTACTCCCAACTACTATTGATGGTACCCGATGGTTGTTCTCCAGAAACTCACCGGCTACAAGTTTTGTTGATATTTCGCTAACTGTAGCTTCCTCCGTTGGATTAATTCCCATAACCACAATGCCCGATGTGGCCCTATCGGACTGTGCCATGGCAAAAACCTTGATACGGCCAGTATAGCCAATAACGCTTTTCATTGTATCGAGCGCAGTTATTATCGAAGGATAGTCGGATATATAGTGCTGGGTTTCTTCATTTAGCAAGTACTGTGGATTGTGTATTTGGATATGGGCAATTTCGTTATGGATGCTGTCGTGCATACGCTGCTCCACCCAACCGTTGATTAAGCCCATAAACATCACTCCGCCCAGCAATCCAACTGCAAGCGTGGCAACAACAATTAAACTCCGGGTTTTGTTACGCCAAATATTTCGCCAACTAAGTGATAGTATCATTTTTAAATGTTTTTTTACCGCAGATTTCGCGGATATACTCAGATTTGTTTTACTATTATATCATTTCCCAATTAACCGAATTAACCTTCTTACCGGCGAAGAGCCTCAACCTCTTTTAGTTTAAAAATTCTTCGCGCAGGATAAATACACGCAATTATTACCATAATCAACACTACAACTCCTTGCCATACCACATAAGCACCAAAAGGCTCCATTGGCATTAAGGGTTCGTAACCCATATCCATCATCATTTTGGCCATTTCGCCAGTTAGCCTTATTGGATTAAAATGGTAGTAGTATATAATAGGTAAACTCAATCCCGAGCCTATTACAACGCCAATAATCGCCATAAAAATCATCTCCATTACAACAAGCGTGGCCAGTTTAGCCTTTTGCATACCAACGGAAACCAGTACTCCAAACTCATGAATTCGCTCGTGTATCATCATTATTACGGTTCCAAATATTCCGAAGAACACCACAAAGTATAGTAGTACCAGAAATGCTTTACCGCTCTGGTTATCGCTATTAATCTGCTGTACAAGAATTCTGTTTAACTCCTTCCAGTTCTTGATCTCGAATTCCGATTCGCCAAAATGCTCTTTTAGTTCGTTCTGGGTTTTAAGCATAGCCTCATCGTCGCTATTGTGCAGGTTGATTGCCCAGTAAGCAACCCTTTTTTCCACACCAGTAAACTCCTGAGCCTTACCCAAAGGCATATAAACCACCTTATTGTCCAACTCGGGGTTCGATAGCTTAACCACACCTTTTACCCTATATACTCCTGCAGCAGACGAACCCTGATAACCCTGACTTAAAAGAATTAATGAATCGCCCACATTTAAGTTAAGGTATTTGAACAGACGAAACGAAATTACGGCATCGCTATCCGATGGATTTAGGAATTCTCCAGCAAACTGAAAGGTATTACATATTTGATCAAAGTATCTAATATGCTCTGGAAGTAACTCTAACGCAGTGTGCAACTTAGCTGAATCGATAAAACCCTCGCCCTTTAAATCCTTCAGTTTTGCTTTTACAGCCTGCGGAATTTCAGAATTGCCTTCGAGAACAGCCAATGCTTTATCGGAAATATAGTAACGAACCAAAAATTTCTGTGGATTCGAGAAGCGTTGCTCAGCCTCTGGATCGATTCCCAAAACCAAAACACCCTTTGTAATATTTCCCGACGATGCTAATGCAAAAGTCTCCAACCTTGTAGAAACAGACTTTACATTGGGAAACGATGAAAGTATTGTGTTGATTGAATCGTTATATGGAATAGTGTTCTCAAGTAAAGGATCGTCAGAGTAATCTGGGTGCTGAAGCCGAATATACCCAGAGTAGGACTCTATGCCATTCTTAATCATTAGTGTGTAGGAACCTAATTGGAACGAACGCATTATAACAGCAAAGAACACCGCAAACAGAATGGATGCAATGGTTATAATGGTGCGTCGTTTATTTCGCCAGAGATTCCGTTGTGCAATTTGCAAGTAGTTCATGATGTAAATATTTTTTACCACAAAGGCACCCAAAGGAAGACTTCACAAAGGAGCACAAAGCAAAGATTAATAGAAGTGATGTGGTTTTAAACATATTCCTTTGTGTTACTTAGTGAAACCTTTTGTGCCTTTGTGGTTAAACAATTAACGTATCCTAGTCATATTCTGTATCGAAAAAAACTTATCCTCAATGGGTATGTTGAACTGAATTTTATCCATTGTAACAACGGTTTTGTTGCCCTTTTCATCGGCAGGGATTAACTCGTAAACGGTTGGCATTAGGCGGCCATCCATCGTTTTGAGGGTATGACCCAACTCGGTTTTTACTAAGTAAGCCTCCTCGTCGTAGTACTCCGTTTTTAGAATTAAGTCGTGCTCCTTCGATATCCAAAGAATCATCTTACCCCAAACCACAGGAGCTTCGGGTTTCGGAAGCAATTCAATTTTGTGGCAAGCCACATCATCGACCTTCTCCTCTCCTACTATTCTATGCGTATAGTCAACAACCACAGAGCGTTGATTCAACAAATCGTCATTGGTAAAATCGGAACCCATCCAGCCCTGCGATAGCATTGATGCGGGTAGCTTAACTGTACGGTTTATCTGCGGATTCCAGCTCCACATCTCGCGCTTAATTTTCAGGAACGACTGTCCCTTATCCCTTGCTGGTGCAGTGATATAAACCAGCGAAAGCTCAGTTCCTTTTCCCCAACTCTTGAAAGACACTGAGCGCTCCCAGGTTGGGCGTACAATCTTCATGGTCATTTCGCTGTAGCTCGATTTCTCGCCACGCATTTTATCGTCGGCACGTTTTACTATCTCGGTAGCATTCTGCGAATAAACACCAACCGATGCTGCCAACAATAGACTAACAATAAAAAACCTTTTTGAATTCATATGCTATACTAATCGTTTAATAACTAATTGCTTAATCTTATCTAATGGATAATCCTTATCGTATAAAAAGTTGATGAAAACACCGTCGATTAACGAATGGGCAAAGACCATCTCAAGGTATGGATCATCCACCCCTTTCGCCTCAAAATACTTGATAATCATATCAAAAAGAGGTTTGTACTTTTTGATCATCTCCTTGCGGAAATAATCGTCGATAACCCCAGGCTGAAGTGTTACTGAGAAGTAAAGACGCCAATAATCTCTATCGTTATTGAGTTTGTCGAATAGATCATTGATAAACAGGAGCATTTCTTGAGGTTCTAGAATGCCATCGTGGTTTGGATCGAATTTCTCAGTGATTAGCTCGTAACCTTCTATTAGAATTGAGTGTAGCAGCTCCTCCTTGGAGGTAAAGTAACTATACATAAGCCCTTTGGCAATGCCTGCGTGCTTAGCAATATCGGCAATGGTGGTTGTGTGATAACCTTTTTGGGCAAACAACTCTAAGGCAGAATTTATTATCTGCATTCGTTTCTGAACTCTAATCTGCTCGTTTTGTATTTTGGTACGTGGCATTATTGCTTTTGATTGAATGGTCGGTCAAATATATGTTTCAATTTTTAAGATTCCAAATTTTTTAACTGATTTTATAATTTGGTGCAAATCATAAAACAAAAAAAGCGCAGAAAGAATCCTGCGCTTCAAATATCAATGATGACTATACTACTTAAGAGTAAATTCGCTATATCCAATCATATAACCATCCATGTAGAGGGTTACTTTGTAAACACCTTTCAGCAAATCGCCCTTATTATCGTAGAAAATACACATTTCAATGTCCTTATTTTGATAATCTACCTCACGATTTGCAGAGAACACAATTTTTTCTCCCTCAAAGTCAAATACATCAGTTTCTGCTTTTGCTAGAACATAATCATCAGGGCCAACAATACGCATGTATACCAAACGATTACCGGCTTTGGCAATTGAGTTTTCGTTCAAGGTAAAGCAAGCACGAATCTTTTCAACTCTTCTCGCACGGGTAACCTCGTTTCCTCTACTACTAACACCCATAGAAACAATATCGCGAGCCTTAATAATAGATCCTTTAGCAACCTGAGTATTCAACTCTTCTGTTTTTTGTTCCAATTCTTTAACTGTTTGCTTTGCGGTTGCAGCCTCTTCCTTCACCTTAATATTCTCTGCAATAAGCTCTTTATTCATTGCATTTAGCGAGTCGATATCGTGAAGCATGTCTTTCATAATAGAACGTAAAGTTCCAAGTTCTTTCTGATACTCCTTAATTTTAGCGTAACTGATTCTCTTGGTACTCTGAAGCTCATCGTATAGTTTCTTGGCATTTTGTTGTTCACGAACTAACTTCTGATTTAAGGAATCGTTATCTGTTTCTAGCTCCTTATAATCGGTCATAAGGTTTAAAAGATTTTGAGAGATAGAATCCTTTTCCGCCAAAAGTTGAGTTTCGTTCTCCAATGCAGTTTGCTTTTGCTGATAGTAAACATAGGTTAAACCAGCTAAAACAACTAATAGAATAACCACAATAAAAGTTAATACTGGAACTGCTTTTG
>WBUV01000256.1 GCA_008933525.1 Bacteroidales bacterium
TAATTAATCAGTATGGTCTTGATTCCTCTGAAAATCTTTTAATTTTAGTAGATCAGTTCGAGGAACTATTTCGATACCAATATTCTAGCAAGGATTCCAACTCATTAAATCAATCGGAGCATTTTGTTAATCTGCTTATAAATGCTGTTAAGCAAACAGAACTGCCTATTTACGTTGTAATAACAATGCGTTCCGATTTTATTGGTGACTGCTCTCCTTATCAAGGACTAACAAAATTAATAAATGATAGCCATTACCTGATTCCCCGAATGACACGGGACGATTTCAGAAAGGCAATAACAGGTCCCGTTGCTGTTGGAGGTGGACAAATTACTGATCAGTTGGTGCAGTTGCTCCTGAACGAGATGGGTAATAATCCAGATGAACTTCCAATTCTCCAGCACGCTTTAATGAGAACTTGGGACTATTGGATAAATAACACAAACCATACTGAACCTATTGGGATAAATGAGTATGAGGCAATTGGTAGGTTGGAGCGTGCACTTTCCGTTCATGCTAACGAGGCATTTGATGAAATAAACTTTGATCAAAAGAAGATTTGTGAGATTATTTTCAAGTCTTTAACCGAAAAAGGTGCAGATAATAGAGGGATTCGCAGACCAACCAGCGTTGTGGAATTATCTCGAATTGCAGAAACAATCCCGTCGGAGGTAATCAAGATAGCTGAAGTTTTCCGAAGAAAGGGCAGGACTTTTCTAACTCCTGCACCAGGCATTGAACTTAACGAAGATTCCTATATCGACATATCGCACGAAAGTTTGATGCGTGTTTGGGATAAACTTAAAACTTGGGTTGAGGACGAGGCTGCCGCTGTTAAAATGTATATTCGTTTAGCCGATTCTGCTGAACTGTACGATCAAGGAAAAACCTCGCTATGGGGACCTCCCGATTTGCAACTTGCTATTAACTGGCGCGAAAAGCAACAACCTAACCTGGCTTGGGCATCGAGGTACAATCCTGCTTTCGAACGAACAATGGTTTACCTAAAAACTAGCGAGGAAGAGTACATTGCCGAGGAAGAAAATAAAATTCGCTTGCAAAAGCGCGCCATTCGACGATCAAAAATTGTCGCATTAATTCTTGGAACAGCCGCACTGATATCTATAGGATTGGGAATTCTGGCCCTTGTTCAAAGGCAGGATGCATTAAGCGCTAAGAATGAAGCTGAAGTCCAAAAGGAAAATGCCACCCAAAAAGCTATTGAAGCTCAGGAACAACGGGTGATTGCACAGGAAAACGAAAAGCTTGCAACAATTCAAAAGGATAGTGCTGAGTATCAGCGGCAAATTGCAGTTCAGCAAACCATTGCTGCAAAGCGGAATCTTGAAGAAGCCGACAAGCAGAGGAATATTGCCCAGAAAAATTACTTAGAGGCACAGGAGCAGCAAAAGCGCGCTGAAGAGAATGCTATTCGTGCAAAAGCAGAGCAGGAGCGAGCCGAGCAGGCTAGCCGTGATGCTGAGCGACGTAGAATGCTTTCTATAGCTCAATCGATGGCTGTTAAAAGTGAGCAACTTACAACAGATACACTACTAAAAGGATTACTCGCATACCAAGCCTATAGTTTTAATACTGAATTTAACGGAGTGCCATACGATCCGGATATTTACAAGTCAATTTACTCAGCACTAAAACTTTTTCAAGGCGATCAGTTTAACGTTTACAATGCGCACACAAGTCTTGTAAGAACCATTGTTCAGGTGGGCGATATTCTTTACTCGGCAGGGAGTGATGGACGTTTGTTGAGTTGGGATATTAATAGCAGGCAGGCTCAGGTGTTAAATACCGATCTGTCGATTGTTAAGAAGATACTGATTAATGATGATATACTTTATGGTGTAACAGATAATAGATTTTTTGCCTATGACTTAAAAGCAAAAACATCCGACCTATATTCTATTCAGCCCAATGAGATAAAGGACTTCTTTGTGCTTTCCAACGATAGTTTGTTGGTAGTTTATAATCAAGCCATAAATATTACAAACAATTATAAGAACAGGGGTCGTGAGGTTTATAGAACAAATTCACGAATAAACGCTGTTAAGTACTATAAGAATTCAAATTCAGCGTTTATAGCAAATTTGGATGGAAGTATAGATAGAATCGAAAATGTTTTAAGCACAAAGCCAGAAATTAAACGGCTTGCAGCGATACCGCAAGCAAATTGGGGTGATTTAGCATTTAACGGTTTGAAAAACATACTAGCCGCTGGTTTAGGAAGTAGTCAGGGTGCAATTTATCTATGGGATTTGAAATCGGGGCAACAGTCACAAATTCTCAGGGGGCATACCGGAAGAATATCATCCATTACTTTTTCTGAAGATGGGAAGTATATGGCCTCATCTAGCTATGATGGATCTGTTCGACTATGGAATTTTAACGATTTAAACACCCTTCCAATAGTATTGAACGATCATAACAACAACTGGGCAACAATTGCTTTGTTCTCCAACGATGGGAAGTATGTATTTTCAGGCGATAAAGTTGGAAATATTAGAAAGTTCCCAGTAAGCGTGAGTAATCTAGTTCAAAACTATTGCGACTTTTTAAAACGAGATATCACCAAAGAGGAATGGAAGAATTATGTTGGAGAAGATATTGAATATAAGCCTAGTAAATGTAAATAATTGCATTAAATGAAAACATATTTACTCATAATCGTTATCATACTATCGGCATTAACGCTTCGAGCTCAAACTACTTGTACTGACATTTTGAAACAGGCACAACGAAATTTTGATGAAGGGAAGCTCGATGAAATTCCCCAGATGATTGAACCATGTATGAAAGATGGATTCACTAACGAGGAGAAAATGAATGCTTACAAATTGCTGATTCAAACCTATCTCTTTAACGAAAAACCAGAACAGGCCGATCAGGTTATGATTAGATTTCTCAAGGAATTCCCTTCGTACGAAATTGCCGTTAACGATCCCACAGAGTTTATAAATCTTCATAAAACATACAGAACTGAGCCAATCTTTAGGATAGATATTAATGCAGGATTGAATTACTCCATGCCATCGGTTACCGAAGTGTTTGGACCTGGTAATCTCAATTTATCTTCCATATCTTACAAGTCGATGCTTGGATTTAACCTTGGAGTTAACTACACTGATAGAATTTATAAAGATTTTGATATTGTTGTGGGTGTTAACTTTTCAATTTATAATATTGATTATAGCGACTTTCAGTACGACTATACAACCGTTACTGGGTCGTTTAAGAGTATGTTTGTAGGTTTCCCTTTGGCTGCTAACTATAATTTAAATCTCGGAAATATAAGAATTATTACACGATTGGGTGTTGAAACAACATACTTGCTATCGTCGAAAATGGATTTTACAAAAAGTTTTAGGAGTGGAGAAAATCCCATTAAAAGTAATGAAGATATTAAGAGTTGCTTTAAACAACTCGATTTTAAACCCACGATTTCGCTTGGTTTTCCTTTTAAGCTTAGTAAATATGAGATATTGCCAACTATTGGGTTTAAGTTCTCCACTATAAGTCCGCTAAAGGATAGGTTGAAATATCCTATTGAAAGTGGGGTGTACTACAAGTATAATTTTGCCCCAGCCAATATGCTTATGAACCAGTTCTTTTTCACTGTCTCATTTATGAAACCAATTTACAATCCCCAAAAAATAAAGTAGTATGAGAAAGTTATACTTAATTATACCTATACTAATCATCATAGTTTGTTCTTGCGAAGAGACAATATCACCTTTTCAAGCACAAAATTTCATCAAATTTTTTGGAGGCGGTAACGGTAGTGGTGGTGCTAGTTGCGTTGAAGTAAGCGGAGAGGGTTATATTCTAGTTGGATACGATAATAACACCCAAGGAAAAAAGCAGATATATGCTGTTAAAACAGATTTAAATGGAAACATTGTATGGGAGAATTGGTATAGTAGTGATGACTCCATTCAGGAGGGTTTGTTAATTAAAATGGTTGATAGTGAGAGTTTTATTATGGTTGGTAATTCCAAAAGTTCCTCAACATCAGTATCAAATCCATTCATAATGAAGATTGATAGATATGGCGACATGGTTTGGAAAAAAAACTTAAATGTTAACTACAGTCTTTTTATCCATGATTTTGCTGCAACAGATAATTCAATCTTTTTAGTTGGAGAATCGTTCAAAAACTCAACTTCTTTGTCCGATACTTATATTGCCAAAATTGGTCTATCAGGAAATATTATCGACACAGTTACAAAGTCAGCTATACGTACAGAATTGTTTAAAAAGGTTTTTGTGAAGGACGATGGAAAAATATTGGTGATCGGAAATTCGAATAGCATTATAGGTAGTAATTTTAACCTGGTTACTTTTACTGAGTTTCATCCTAGTTCAATTACTAATCCAATAAACGATGCAATTTTCGAATCGCAGAATGATCAAATATTCAAGGATGCCATATATGCAAATGGACAAGTAAGCATTATGGTGTATGAATTACTTCAAGGAAGCTGGGTTACGAGCATAGTAAAGGTTAACGAGAATTTAACGTTAGTTTGGAAAACCGATCCAATTTCACAGTTCGAAGGGAAGTCGATGTGCATGAATGAGTTCGGTGATGTTTTTATTGCGGGAGATAATAATTCTCAAATTCAATTTGTAAAGTTGAGTTTAGAGGGAGATTTATACTATGGCGATGAGGTGTTTCTAAAGTATCCAGGAACAGTTGGTTCTTTAATAAATACTCAAAACAATGGATTATTGATGGTGGGCTCTACACCATCAGTTAACGATAATATGGTACAGTTGATAAAGACTGGTGCGGATTTATACTTGTTGAAACCCTAAGGTTTATTGTTATGAAGGCATCAAAATTTGAAGATGGAAGAATTATGCACAAAGGCATCAAGAGATTTGTGCTCATATTTATGTTTGGACTATTTTCGGTTCTAACTTATGGTGTAGTTCCAACAATATCATCGGTTACACCTCCTGCTAACGGAACTTATAAGGTTGGCGATTATATTGATATTACTGTTTTGTTCGATCAGGTTGTTGATATAACAGGATTACCATCAATTCAAATAACATTAAACTCAGGAACTGTAGATGCCCAGTATAATAGTGGAACCGGATCTACATCAGTTGTATTCCGATACGAAGTACAGTCTGCCGATTCTGATAACAATGGTGTTTCCATTTTAAGCCCAATTCAACTTAATGGAGGAACAATTAAAAATGCAGCACTAGAGGATGCTACACTAACCTTTACAGCGCCCGACGCATCGGGTGTTTTGGTTGATGGTGTGGCACCTTCAGGATACTCAGTTTCAATTGATCAGACACAAATAAGCAATTCAAATAAAACCGCCTTTTCATTTACCTTTTCTTTGGCAGAAGTAGGCGCAACGTATAGC